>WQUN01000250.1 GCA_009782085.1 Bacillota bacterium | reverse complement strand
CCGTAAGGTCGATCTGCGCGCCTGTCGTGCCGTCATACAGCGCCGCCGAAGACTTGCCGAGGATATCCTGGTTGATTGCCGACGTCGTCGTGCTCGTCGTCACGTCCTGCACGCGCGCTACAAATGAGCTCGCCTTCAATATCCGGCTCTTGCCCACTACATACGTGCCGTCGTTCACAACCACCACGCGCGTCTTCGTCATCACATTGTAGTTGCTGTCCGTTACCGTGTATTTCAGGTTGTACATCCCGACTGTCGTCAGGTTTACGCCTGTCGTCGGATCCGTGTAGCTCACAACAACGTCATTCGTGATGTCAGCGCCCAGGCCGTCTACCGCTGTCACGCCGTACATATCCTTGTACTGCGCCGCCGTGATCGCGCCTGCCGGCATTTCCGCCGCGGGGCCGATCCACACTTCAAGTGGCGTCGGATTTACGGTCAGCGCGCCCGCCGGCACTTTATGGACCATGCCGGTCGCCGGTACCTGGACCTGCGCGCCTGTCGCGGGCGTCGCGACGATCGTGCCGCCTATCGCGGGTGTCTGCGCACCGAAAACGAAGTTGAACGTATTCGGATATCCCGGCGGATCCGGAAGCGAAGGTTTTGCGTTGAAGCTGCCGTTGCTTACTACATACGGCACCGCGTTTGGCGCTGTGTCTACCAGCTTGTACACCGTCACATGGCACTGCGTCAGCAGCGAGCCGTTCAGGCCGGCTTCGATCGCCTGCGCTGTGGGGATGTCCACGTCAAAGTTATTCGATGTGATGACGTATTGGTCGCTGTCAGTCGGCGTCGTGATGTTGTCCGCGTTCACTACCGTGCCCGTGATTGTTTTGGTCGTAGGCGTCGCGGCCGTGCCCGTCACAGAATACGTGAACGGGTAGACGTCCGGCGTCGCCTGGGCCTTGTACGCGTCGCCGCTTGTCTGGCCGGCCGGCGCCCAGTTCGAAATGCTGATCGACGTGCTCGGAAGTATCGTGCCTTCGATATCATACGCGTAGACGCGCGAGTAGCTGTTCACCTGGCTCTGTGTGCCGTCCACAGCGCTCTGCTTGATTACGAAGTTCTTTGCGCCGATGATTACCCCGTTCGTCGGGTCGACTACATAGCGCCCGTCATCGATGATCACCGCCCGCGTCTTCGTCGCCGACTTGCCGATGGTATTCGTTGCCGTATACGTCACCTTGTACACGCCGGGAACGCTGGTGTTAATCGGGTTCGCCGAAGCAGCAGCTCCGTTTATCGTGTACGTGATAGTCCCGTTATAGGTAGTGGACGTGCCGTTCGGCAAAAGCTTCGCGAGCATATCGCCGTCAACGAGATCCGTGACCTGCATTTTCTGCGTTAATTCAGAGAAGGTCAGGTTGTGGCCGCCGCTCGTTGCCATCGGGATCACAAGCGGCGCACCGCCGTTCTTGTAGTCCGGCCCTGTCGCCGCCGGGTTGAACGTGATCGTCGGCGGGGTGCCGTAATAGTAGCCGCTGTTCTGCGTTGCCTGCTGCACGCTCGCCGCGCCAAGATGGAGCGTGATCGCTCCCGACTTGCCGGTCGCGTCAAGAGGCATACTCGTCACAGGCGGGTTCACCGTCGTGCTGATATAGCCCGTCGGCGCGCTGAACTTCACATAATAGGTCGTGCCGTTCGTCGGATCGACCGAAAGGCCGTTGAACTCATACTTCCCGGTGGAATCCGTCGTTATCGGTGAGACGCCGCTGACGGGGGTCACCCCGTCGGAGCCGAGAAGCGTCACCGTGACACCCGAAAGAAGCGTGTCTGTCGAGCCTGCCCCGTCATAGACGCCGTTATAGTTTGTAGTTGTCTCCTGGAACACCGTACCGCGGATCACACCAACGTTCTTCACATCCGGGCCGGGGGTCGTCTGAGGCGTTGTGTCGCCTTTGTCGTTCGGATTCGGATCCGTTGCCGGGTCATACTGGCTGCCGCCCTGGGAAGGCGCGTTCAGGACGAGCTGCCCTGTGTTTGTCGCCTTCGTCGGATAGGCGCCGCCTACCTTCACGATGTTCGCCGTTATATAGACGTCAATCACCTTGCCGGCCATGGACGCGATATTGGTCATGTTGTAGGTAATCGTCTGGCCGCCCGTGGAGACCGTCGGATCACCCTGCACCAAGAGGTTCGGATCCGACTGCGCGATTGTCTGCGCGCCCGCTTCGTTGCCGTCAACGATGATCTTCATGCTGCCGGGCACGTACTGCAGGCCCGGATCCATGACGTCCTTCACCGCCAGCGTGCCGTAGCCCGTTGTGTCGGCCGGGACCTTGAAGCTCAGCCGGTAGATCAGGTTCTCCGTGCTGTCGTTCACATTGCGGCTGTCCACATAGCCCGCCGCCGCGTCGGCCGTCTTGTCGGGAATCGGCACAGGAGGCGTGGTCGAAGACGTCCCATACGCGCTCATCACGTCGTACGGATCGGTGTTCGAATCCGCCTTCGGGTCGTAGACCTGTTTGCTGAACGAACTCTTCAGCGCTTTGACGGAGTCTGTTTTCGGCCACGCGTAGCCGCCGTCCACTGTTTTGGTCGCGTTCGCCGCTGTATCAAAGGCGATCGTCACCGGCGTCTGGCGCGTGCCGTCCGCCGTCGTCATCCCGTAAGGCGTCAGATCCGGGAACAGGACATAATAATCGCCCGCCGTGATATACGTGCTGCCGCTTATGTCGAAGGAGTAGAAGCCGTTATCATCCGACTTTGTCGTCATGTACGGCGTCGTCCCGCCCTTCTGATACAGATAGACTGTCTTTTGCTTGAAGACTCCCGGAGGCGTCGCGCCCATTCCTTCGTTAGCGTCCAGCAGCTTGTTGCCGTTTGCGTCCACAAACAGCGTGCCGCTGATCTTGCCGCCGGAAACCGTGAATGTCACGCTCTTTTTATATGTCTGGCCGTCGCTGCCAATCGCCGAATATTCCAACGGGATCTGCTGGCCTACGGTCGCCGTGTTCACCGCTGTGACCTTATTGCTTGCGTCCGTAAGCGTCGCCGGTTCTGTGGTCGTAGGACCGTCGTCATGGAGACGCATGACAAGGGCGCCGGTATGGTA
>WQUN01000249.1 GCA_009782085.1 Bacillota bacterium | reverse complement strand
GGTGTCGGCGGACAGGGTGTACCCGTTCATCGTCAGCGCGGCCACCTGATAGCTGCCGCTGCCCTTCGCCTTGTTGACCACGTACCGGTAAAGCTCCGTGTTGCTCCCGTTCGCCTGGCCGATTACAGTCACCGGCACCGAGTAAGTGTCTATCACGTCCTCGACGCGCAGGTAATGGAAGGTAGCGGTCTTATCCGAGTTGATGGCCGTGAAGGTCAGAGTCTGCGGCCCGTCGATCACATAGCCGGGCACATGCGGAGCGTAGACCGTGAAGTCATAGCCCTTGTCAGCCTTATACGCGCTTGCCGTACCCGGAGGCACCGGTATACCGCCGCCCGTCTTGCTGTAAATAAGGCTCAGCGTGACCGTCACCGTGTTCGCCGTGTACACGAACGTGGCCTTGCTTCCGGCCTGCACGTTTTGCGTGGAGGGCTGGCCCGCCGCCAGAAGATAACCCGGTATGGACGGGGCGTTCACCGTCACCGTGCTGCCTATCGCCGCGGAAATGGTCGTCTGGCGAAGGATCTTCGGCTGGACCGGATTGTCGTCAACGGCCTCGATCAGTATCTCGTCGGCCGCGATGGCCCTGTAGTTGAATTTTACGTCGGTCGGATTGGTGTTGACCAGCACCGTCTGGGTCACGCCGCCGACCACGAGCAATCCGCTTTCCGGATACGCCGAGAACGTGGCGGCCTCGCCCATGCGATACTGACCCTGGGCGTATGTGTGGAGCAAAGTACCCGGCGATGAGACCGAGATGTCGTACGAACTCACCGTGACGTTCGCCATTTGCTTCCTGAAGTAGAACTCGTAGGTCCCCGGGGCGGTCACGGTCTGTGTCCTGGCGGAGATCAGCGTGTAGAAGTTGGCGGAAAGGTCCGGGGCGGTGATTGTCAGCGGAGGATCGCCCGCGGCTATGTTGGCGCTCGCGGAACCGATCACCCTGCCGTTCGCGTCGTCCTCTTTCCAGAGGATCGTCACGTTGCCGGAAGCCTTAGTGTATACAAACGTCATCGTGTTATTGGACGTACTGACGCTCGCGATCACCTGAGTGACCTTGGCCGGGTCTTGGATATCCCAGCCTGGGATATACGGCGCGTTGTAACTGAAAGCCTGGCCCAGGGTGACCGGAACCTGCTGCACGGTGTAAGCCGCTATCGGCTGGTTCTGGGTGTCCACTGCCCGGATCGTTACCGTCATCGCCGTGCTCGCGTAGTAGAACACCTGGCTGATGTCCGAATCGGCGACAGTCACGTACGCCGGGGACGGGCTCCTGGCGGCGTCCAGCGTGTAGCCGTCGACAGCCAGCGCCTTGATCGTCAGGGTGCCTGAGTTCTTCGGCTGAAGCGTGGAGTAGGTGTACAGGACCTGGCCCGTGGCCTCATCCGTGCCCGCGACTGTCACGTTCACCGAGTATTCCTTGACTTTTTCCGAAATCGGCACATACACGAACGTGTACGACTGATTCTGGGAGATGTTGGTGTAGGTCACAGAGGACTGAGCCGGGTTATCCAGCACGTATCCCTGGATCTGCGGCGCGTAAGCCGTGTAATTCGTGCCCTTCGCCACTTCGAAGTTCGTCTGGCTGTTGTTCACGCCGGAGATGTCGGCGCCCTTGTTGTCAACGAGCCTCAAGGTTACGGTCACCACGTTCTTTACGTATACGAACGTCACCGTGCCCGGAACCGTTCCGGCCTTCGAGGACGACTCGCCGTCGTTCAGGCGGTAGCCCGGGATGCTCGGGGCGTTGACCGTGAGCGTGGTATCCTTCGCGGCGGAGAGCTTAGAGGTCTGGAGCACGTTGTTCTGAAGATCGACCGCGTACACGATCAGGTCGCTTTCGGTAATGTCCCTGAAGGCGAACTTCACCTGCATGTTGCCCGTTCCGGCCGTGACAATCACCAGCCGCGGCGTGGTGTCGGCGAGGACGTAATTGCCCTGCACGTACGGGGCGTTGAACAAAGCGGCTTCGCCGACCCTGTACGGGCCCTGGTTCATGTTCGAGCCGATCGTCGCGCCTGTCCCGTCGACCGCCAGCACGTCGACCATTCGGGTGTTCTTGGTGTAGTAGAACTCGATCGACATCGCCTGTCCGCGGTTAGTGACGGTCTGGGTCTGCTGACCGGCGACGGCGGTGTAGTTATCGCCTGAAAGGTCGGGAACCGCGTAGTCCTTCGACGCGCCCACGGCGATGGTGTCGCTCATCGTCTTGATGACCGGGCCTGTCGGGCCGTTTTCCTTCAGGGTGATGACCACGTTGCCGGAGGCCTTGTCGTACCTGAACGTCAGAGTCTGATCGGTTGTCACGTTGGCAATCGTCTGGGTCAGGGCGCCGTTCAGGTTGTAGCCGTTGACGTACGGGGCGTTGTAGCTGAACGCCTGGCCGGCCATCGCGGTTACCAGAATCGGCGTGTAGCCGTCGACCGCGGCTCCGGTCGCGTTGTCGACCGCCGCGATCGTGATAGTCCGCCGCAGGCTCGAATACGTGAACGTAACTTCCTTATTCGCCGTTCCGACGTTGACTGTCGCGGGCGACTGGGAAGCCGGATCCAGCGCGTAACCTCCGAGCTCGAACGCCGTGACCGCCACGATGCTGTTCTTGTCGGCCAGCTTGGTGTAGCTGTAAAGCGTCTGCTGCGTGTCCTTGTCTATGCCCTTGACCAGTATCTGCAGCAGCGCTTCGGACAGCTTCTGATAGTAGAACTCTGCCGTCACATTGGTTGAAATGGCGGTATACGTGATCGAAGGCAGCGAACCCGGCATCAGTACGTAACCCGGCACGTGCGGGGCGTAGACGGTGTAGTCGTAGCCCTTCTGAGCCGTGTAGAACGCGGGGGTGCCCTGCGGAACGGCGATGACCGCTCCGGCGGAGTTCGTTTCCTTGAGGCTCAGGCTGACCGTTACAACGTTCGGGACATACACGAACGTGGCCTTATTGCCCGCCGGCACGTCCTGGCTCAGCGGCTGGCCCTGCGCCAGCGCGTAGCCCGGGATCGCCGGGGCGTTCACGGTCACGGTGGTCCCGGCCGTGGCTGGGATTACCGTGGAGCTCAGGAGTTTGGCCGGCGAACCGCTGTCAACGGCCTCGACCACTACCTGGTCGGCGGTGATCCTCCTGTAGTTGAAGGACACAGTCTGCGGGTTCGTGTTGATAAGCACGGACTGGGTAGCGCTGCCCACCAAGGCCATTCCGGTTTCCGGATATGCCGAGAACGCGGCGACTTCGCCCATGCGGTACGGGCCCTGCAGATAATTATGGATCAACGTGCCCGCCGGTACGGTCGTAATGTCATAGGTGTTTACCGTAACGGTGGACATGCTCTTGGTGTAGTAGAACTCGATCGTCTGAGGATAATCCTTGTAGTCGACCTGCTGCACAAGCGGCGACGACGCGCTCAGCGTGTAGTATTGCGTCTGGAGGTTCTTGGCCTGCACGAACAGCGGGCCGGCGCCGGAGGCTATGTTGTAGCTCTCGGAACCGATGACCCTGCCGAGCGTGTTGTCCTCTTTCCAGAGAACCGTCACGTTGCCGGTCGCCTGCGCATACACGAACGTTATCGTGTTATTGGCCGGGCCGACGCTCGGGATCACCTGAGTGACCGTGTCCGGATTCTGGATGTTCCAGCCGGGGATGTACGGCGCGTTGTAGCTGAACGCCTGGCCGAGGGTCGCCGGAACCTGCTGCACGGTATAGGCCGGTATCGGCTGGTTCAGGGTGTCCACGGCGCGGATCGTTACGGTGACGGCCTGGCTTGTGTAGTAGAACACCTGATTGATGTTCGCCTCGGCTACCGTCACGTTCGCCGGGGACGGGCTCCTCGCGCTGTCCAGCGCGTAGCCGTCTACATTCAGCGCGCTGATCGAAAGCGCGCCGGAGTTCTTCGGCTGAAGCGTCGAGTAGGTGTACAGGATGCGGTTGGTGACCTCGTCCATGCCCGTGACGGTCACGTTCACAGAGTATTCCTTGACTATCTCCGAAATCGGCGCATACACGAACGTGTACGACTGATCCTGGGAGATGTTGGCATAGGTCACCGTGGCCGGAACGTTTTTATCCAGCGCGTATCCCTGTATCTGCGGCGCGTAAGCCGTGTAATTCGTGCCCTTGGCCACTTCGAAGCTCGTCTGGCTGTTGTTCACGCCGGATATGTCGGCGCCCTTGTTGTCAACGAGTCTCAAAGTCACGGTCACCACGTTCTTCACGTAGCTGAACGTCACCGTTCCGGGCGTGGTCCCCTGCTTCGACGACGCTTCGCCGTCGGCCAGGCGGTAGCCCACGATGCTCGGGGCGTTGACCGTGAGGGTGGTATTCTCGTCCGCGGTGACGACGGAGCTCTGGAGGACGTTGTTGTTCGCGTCGACCGCGAGCACGGACAACTGGCTCTGCGTCAGGGACCTGTAGTTGAACTGCACCTGCATGTTGCCCGCGCCGGCCGTGACGAACACAAGCCTGGGCGTCGGGTCCACGAGGGCGTAATTGCCCGCGACATACGGGGCGTTGAACGAGGAAGCCTCGCCGACCCTATACGGACCCTGGTTCATGTTAGAACCGATCGTCGCGCCGGTCGCCTGGTTGATCGCCAGCACGTCCGCGTTGCGGGTGTTCTTGGTGTAGTAGAACTCGACGTTCATCGGCTGCCCGTTATTGGTGACCGTGACGGTCCTGCCGGGGGTGACCGGCGTGTAGAATTCGGCCGCCATGGCCGCGTCGGGAGCCGTGTAGACCACGGTGGTTCCGAAATCCTGGATCGCGCTGTAGGTCTTGATGACCGGGCCCGTCGGGCCGTTCTCCTTCAGCGTGATGACCACGTTGCCGGAAGCCTTGTCATACCTGAACGTCAGAGTCTGATCGGTCGTCACGTTGGCAATCGTCTGCGTCACGGAACCGTTCAGATTGTAGCCGTTGACATACGGAGCGTTGTAGCTGAACGGCTGGTTTGCCATCGTGCTGACCAGAATCGGCGTGAAGCCGCTTATCGCAAGCCCTGTCGCGTTGTCGAGCGCCGCGATGGTGATCGTCCGGCGCAAGCTCGCGTATACGAAATTCACTTCGACGTTATCGCTGCCGACGTTTACGATCTTCGGCGACACGTTGCCCGCCACTGTCGTGTCAAGCTGGTATCCGCTAAGGTCAAACGCGGCGACGGAAATGTTGTTGGTGTTTTTGTCCACCAGCTTCGTGTAGCTGTAGAGAGTCTGGCCCGTGGCCCCGTCCGTGCCTTTGACCAGTATCTGCGCCAGGCCGTCCGAAAGTTTCTGATAGTAGAACTCGGCGGTCTTGTCGGTCGCGATCTGGCTGTAGGTGATCGAGGCGAGCGAACCCGGCATCAGCTGATATCCGGGGATGTGCGGAGCGTAGATCGTGTAGTCGTAGCCCTTTTCGGCCTTGTAAGTCGCGGGCACTCCCGCCGGCGGCGCTATGACCGCTCCGCTGGAGTTCGTTTCCTTAAGGCTCAGGGTCACCGTCACGACGTTAGGCACATAGCCAAACGTTACGGTTCCGGGGACCGTGCCCGTCTTGGGCGTGGTCTCGCCGGCCTTCAGCATCCAGCCCGGTATGCTCGGCGCGTCCACGGTAAGTTCCGTGCCGGTCGTCGAGATAAGGACGGAGGTCTGGAGGATGTTGTTGTTCGGATCTACGGCGTTGACCACCAGCTGATTGGTGGACACGTCGCGGTAATTGAACTGCACTGTCTGGTTGGTCGTGCCCGGGGCGATCATCACCAGCCTGGGCGACGGATCGGTGAGCGCGTAGTTTCCCAGGTCGGACACCGACGGGGCGCTGAACGACGAAGCCTCGCCGACCCTGTACGGGCCCTGGTTCGAGAGCGTCCTCAGCGTCGCGCTGTTGGTCGTGTCGTATGCCACGATGTTGACCAGGCGCATGTCCTTGTTGTAATAGAACTCGATCGACATCGGCTGCCCGTTGTTCGTGACGAGCTCGCTCTGGCCCGGTTGCGCCGTGTAATAGTCGCTTGCCAGGCTCGGAGGCGTATACGTCTTCGAAGCGCCCGCCGCCAATGTATCGCTGATCGTTTTGATGACGACGCCGTTTGTGTCGTTCTCTTTAAGAGTGATGACGACGTTGCCCGCCGCTCTCTCGTATGTGAACGTCATGTCCGCGTCGGCCGTTACGGGGTTGATGGACTGCGTCACGCTGCCCACCAGGTTGTAGCCGCTGATGTAAGGCGCGTTGTAGCTGAACGCCTGGCCTGCCGAGGCGGCCACGGGGAACGGGGTGAACGTCGGTATCGCGGCGCCGGAGGTGTCGATCGCCTTGATGGTGATCGTGCGCTTCAGGCTGTTGTACTTGAACGTGACCGACATGTCCGCCGTGCCGATGGTGACCGTTGCGGGCGAGGGCGTGCTTGCGTCGAGCGCGTAGCCGTTGATGTCGAACGCGCTGATCTGGACGTCGCCCACGTTCCTGTCATACGTCGCCGTGTAGGTGTAGAGCGTCTTGCCGGTTCCGGCGTCCGTGCCGGTGACCAGCACCTTGACGGCCTGCACCGTGGCGGGCTGATAGTGGAACGTAGCCGTCTGGTCGGAGTTGATCGACAGATACGTGACAAAAGCGGCGGTGCCTTCCTGCAGCACATATCCGGGGATATGCGGGGCATAGGCCGTGAAGTCGCTGTTCATGGCCACTTCGAATTTCGTCTGAACGCCGGCCGGGGGCGCGATCGGGCTGTTGTTAGCGTCCACCATCGCTATCGTGACCGTGACGACGTCTTTGACATAGTAGAAATTCGCGATGCCGGGCACCGTCACGCTCTGCGTGGACGACGCGCCGTCCTCCAGCCTGTAGCCGATCACGTAAGGCGCGGTGACCGTCATGGAGTCTCCGATTATGCCCTGAAGCGTGTACGTCTGGAGGACATAGCCGGTGACTCTGTCAATGGCCTTTACGACAACGTCGTTCTGCGCCAAAGTCGTGTAGTCGAACTCCACCTGCTGGTTGCCCGTTCCCGGGTTGATAATGACGGTAAGCGGGGTCGTGGTGACCAGCTTGAAGTTCGCCTCGTTGGGCGCCTGGAGCTGGGCCGTCTCGCCGATGCGGTAGCTGCCCGCGTCGGGATAGGTGTGCAGCAGCACCTTGTTCGCCGGGTTGGTCACGTCGTAGGTGATGATGTCCACTCCGCGGAGCATCTTGGTGTAGTAGAACTCCACGGTCTTGGAGTTGCCGTCGTAAACCAGCTGTTTCGCGGTCTGTCCGGGCACGGCCGTGTAGTAGTCCGCGGCCAGGTCGGGCACGTTGATCGTCAGCGGGTTGGCCGCCGTGTTGGCCGACGTCAGGTTCGCGCTGGCAGTCTTGATGACCCGTCCGGACGCGTTGTCTTCCTTCATTATAATAGTGACGTTGCCCGTGGCCTGGCTGTACTTGAACGTGATGGTGTTATGGGTGTCGTCGACGGAGGCGATCGTCTTCGTAACGCTGTCGTCCAGGTTCCAGCCGAGGATGTAAGGCGCGGTCATGCTGAACGCCGTGCCGTACAGGGCATGGATGCTGATGGGGGTATACTCCGGAATCGCCTGGCCGTTCCCGTCCACCGCGTAGATCGTTACGGAGGTGTCGGTCGGCGCGTACAGGAACTCGATCTTCCGGTTGCCGTCGGTAACCGTGTTAAGCGTCACGCTGTCGATCGGATCGCCGGCCATGTACTGGTCGAGTATGACGTTGTTATCGTCGTAAACCGTCCAGCCTTTTACCGAGTAGTTGGGGATCGGGTCCGCCGTGACCGTTACGGCGCCGAAGTTCGGCAGATAGCGGAGCGTGTTCTGGAAGTCGATCTTGTTGTCCGTGGACTTGGCCGACTTCACATACAGGCGGTAACTCGTGTTCTCCTTGTAGTAAAGGTGATACACAGTGTCCGTGTCCTGCATGACGTACCTGTCGTTGGCTGGGATGACCGAGTTCACGGGGTCAAAAATCCAAAGCGGATTGCCGCTCAGCGGATCGCTAACCTGGCCGGTGACGTCCACGCCCACGAGGTCGGTTATTACCTGGTCCGGCATGATGACGACCGAGCCCGCGTACGTTGTCGCGGTGTACTTGATCGTCATTGTCGAGACCTTTTTGTAGATGATTGTCATCGACGGGCCGTTCGGAAGAACGGGCACGTCCCAAGCTATGGCGAGCGACTCCTGCATGTTGTCGATCATGTGGATGTCGTCGTCGGTCATGGTTGCGGTATACGCACCCTCGACCCAGCCCACCGGATAGTAGCCCGTGATGTCCGGGGCCACGCCGCTGTACGTCGAGCCCAGAAGGAACGGCTGCACCTTGGTGTCGGTTTTGATCGCAGTGGTGTAGGCGCCGTAGGCCCGGTACTGGATGTTGATGTATTCGTCCGCGTCCGGTATGCCGTTGTTGTTCATGTCGGACGTGTAATAGAAGTTGACGTTCTTGACCGTGTTGTGGTCAAAAGTCACCGTAGTGGGGGACGGGCTGCCCGCGGGGGTCATCGCCGTCGGGTCGAAAACCCACTGGTCGGGCTTATACGGGTCGGTTATGTTGGTCGCCTTGTCCTCGTTATAAGTCCTTGTCTGTCCGGTGAGGTCGTACACGACCACGCGCTTGAACGTCACGGGAGTGCCGCCCGAAGACATGCCGCTCCACGTGATTACCGCCTGCGCCTTCAAATCGTCCGGGATCTTCCCGTCGGCTGACGCCTTGTACAGGTAGCGCACCTGATAGTTGGCGTCTATCCCCGTCACCTTGAAGTCGCTCGCCTTATAATACCCCGAGGTGTACGGGTCGGTCGGGTCGTCATAGGTCCAGGGGAAATTCACCGTGCTGTCCAATGTGAAGGTGGTCGCGCCGTCAGGCTGCTTCCAGACCTCATACCCTGTCAGGACATAGCCGTTGATCTGGGGAATGGGTCTATCCACGTCGGTGCCGTTCTCAAACGCGTTCTTCACGGTGAACACGCCGCCGTTGTTGGCTATGGCCGTCCGGGCGTTGGCGGAATCCACGCTGTAGTAACTTTCCTCCACGGTCTTGGAACCGGCCTTGTAGACAATGTATATCTGCACGGGCGAGGTGTTGAGGACGGTGGGGTTGAATCCGTCCGGGAACGTGGTGTGAGTTACGGTGGCGCCCGGAGGCGCGGTCCCGATGGTGTAGCCTATCGGGGCGTAGCTGTCGTTCTGCGGGTCCGGCGGGGTATACGGGTCAAGCTGGGAAAGTTTGCCGGCGGAGCCCACGGGTATCGCGTTCGTTACCGTGACGGGGTCGGTGCTGAAAGAGCCGTTAGCGTGTTTGACGCTTATCGGCGCGCCGGTCTCGTCCACAAAGTTGTACGTGGCGGTCGCCCAATATTCCGGGTTCTTGTCATAGGTGAACGTCACGGTGTTCACGACGCCCTTGGCAGGATCGATCACCGGCGTGTTCGCCTCGGTATAGAAAGCGAAATTGTCCAGGACGAGCTCCTTGGAGGCGTCCGTCCTGTGGGCGACGCCGTATTCGTCGACCGCTCCCACCGCCGTCTGGTTGTTCGGGGCGAGAGTGTAGTATTGCAGGTTCGGGTACAGCGTCGTGTCGGTCAGCGGGATCGGCTGGACCACGTCCCAGCCGAGAGGCGGCTTATGGTCCGTGTTGTTGTAGGCCAGCTGCGTCTTGTCGTAGGAAAGCGGCAGGCCGTAGCCCGAGCCCGAGTAGTAGCCGTGCGCGACCTGGTTCTGCGGCACGGCGGACGGCCCGTAGAGGACGACGTTGGAGCCGTTGGCGACGCCCCGCACGAAGACCTGTGTCGAGGTGTAGGCGTTGTCAAACGGGACCATGATGCGCGTCGTCTGCGTTCCGCTGGTGGATTGCAGCCAGACGATACAGTTGTCGACAAACTTGTTGGCGATCGTGTACGTCGTGGAGTTCTGCATCGTCAGCGTGCCGGCGTCTTTGCCGTTGTTCTTTTTGTTGAAGGCCTCGTTGAACATCGTCTGCGTTATCGCCGGGTTGGCGTAATAACGCGAGGTCATGGCGGAGCCGTTCTGCGAGGCGAGTATCTTCTGGCCGGAACCGGCCAGGAAATACGGCGGGTCGATCTTGTAGAAGGACAGGCTGTAGTAGGTCTGCCCGGCCCCGAACATTCCGCTGCCCGGGCCGTAGGGGTCTGTCGCCGAGCCGTTGTAGGTGGCCGTGTCGTTCGGGTACAGTATCACGTACTGGACCTGAGTGGCGGGCTGGCTCAGAGTGACCGTCAGGCTGGACGTACCGTTGTCGTACTTCTTGACGTTCTCGCTCGGGGTGACCGCCAGCGAGGTGAAGAGCGTGGTGGTGTCTCCCTGGATGTGCACCCACGGCGCGGCCGTCTTGCCCGTCGTCGCGCCCGAGTTGGTGCCGCCGCCGGACATGGTGCTGGTGGTGTTGATGTAACAGTTTCCGTTTTCATCCATGAAGCCCGAGCCGGAGTAGCCCTCGCTGATGCTCATGATCTTCGTGCCTATCGGCACGTCGGAGGGCCACAGGCCCCTGAGGTAGGCCGACACGAAGCCGTTGGTCTGGTCGGGGGTGGACACGGTCGGCGCGGCGTTGTTGATGGTGTCGGGCCTGTAACCCGTGTGCCTGCCGCTGGTGTTAGTACCCGTGACATAGATGTTGTTGTTCACGTCCAAGGCCATCCAGCCCCAGGAATACAGCGAAATGTCCTTGAATATGGGGGCCGGGAGCAGGCTCGCGCTCGTCTGGGCGACGTTGCCGTTCAGCAGCACGTTGTTAATCGGCGTGGGGTTGGCCGCGCCGGTGGTGGTGCCGTTGCCCAGCTTGGGGCCGGCGGTTCCGCCGCCGTTATAGGTGTTGTTGCCCCAGGTGTAGACCTTTCCGCTCTTGGTCAGTACGCCCCAGAAGCCGCTGGCGGCCTGGATCTTCACGATCGGATCGGCCGTGCCGATGCCCATGTCCGGGAAGGTGACCTGCCTGGGCCTGCCCGAGGAACCGGGGAGGACGGTGGTGCTGTTGTTGGTCATGGACCAGGTGTAGACCGCTCCGTTATCGGCCAGCGCGATGCCGCAGCCGTAGCCCCAGTAGTTCGAGGAATCCACGTCCACGAATCTCGGCAAAATGCCGCCGAGGTTGTCGGTGGCGATCTTCATCGGTATCGCGGTCGAACCGGTCGAGGCGCCGAGGCCGAGGTTGTTGCTACCGTCGGTGACGGTCGCGTTTATCGTGGCGTCGGCGGAGCTGTTGCCGTAGCCCCAGGCGTAGATGTTTCCGTCGGTGCCGAGGAAACGGCCGCCGTACCAGGACGCCGCGATCTTGACAGCCTTGACGCCCGTCGGCATGTTGACCTTAGCCGGATAGTGGGCGTTGCCGTTTATGACGGGCGTCTGCGCGTGGCCCAGCTCGATCGGGAGCTGCGCCGCAGTACCCTCGCCGGCCCAGGACCATATGTCGCCGTTGCCGTCCAGGGCCAGAGTAACGGACCTGGAGGCGGAGACCTGCTTGATCCAGGGCATCTGAACCGGAGCGTTGGCGCCGAAGTCCCAGCCGGTGGTTACCTGCGCGGCCGTGGTCTCGCTGGCCGCGTCGGTATAGCCGCGGCCGAGGTTGCCCTCGTAGCTGCCGTTGCCGAAGGTGTATACGCGGCCTTCGTCGTCCAGCAATATGGTGTGGAACGACCCGACAAAGATCGAGACAAAGTTGCCCTTTGTCTTTTGCCCTTGTGACATCTGGGCGTTTGCCACAAAACTCATGTATGGTAAACCTGACAGAAGCATAATTAGAGTCAAGAGCACCGCTACAGGAGTTTTTATGAATTTTCTTATGATATTCAACACCCCTGCCTATATAAATTGGTTTGCAGAGCCGGCGGTACGGGCAGGGTTTCTGAGAAGCTGATCGCGTCTGCGTTGCCGTTTTCCGGCGCGTCAGTGGGACGCGGTATTTTGGATCGGTATGTACCGACGCGCGTGTTTTGGGGGAAAAACAGCGAAACGATGCGCGGCACCGTTTCATCGGCAGACGCGCGGGCCCCTCCCGTAACAACAGCAGGAGGCTTGCCTCCCGACGCCGGTTCCGATCGTGGAACCGGCATACGTCTGCGCTTGTCGCGTTGTTGCGGTCTGTCCGTTATGCCGGACAGTTTCTGTTCGTGGGCGGCCCTCCGCGTTCCCGCGCGGAAGAAAGCCCGCGCATCGCCTCCCTTTCCGTGGATTTTCGCCGCAATGCTGCGATGGCGTTAGCGGCAGAATGGATTTCGTTACGCATGGCGGCAGCCCGCCCCGCGGCGTTGCATCGCCGGATAGGCGAACGCCCCCCGGGCCGGCGCGCCGAGACGCCCTTTTATACGGAGTGTGAAAACAATAACTTCCTCCGTCGCCGACACGCCGCTGAAGCATTCGTCGTGTCGGCTCGTCGTCGGTAAATGTTTTCAGCATCCGGTTTATACGAATCCAGGCTGATTTTTTCAGGCAAAGATACGTATAGGGGCTGATCGGAACGGCAGCGGCCAAGCGGAAAGCGCGTGTTCCTATGTATTCCGGCGTTTCTTGCGCCGATTCAGGCATATCCGCTTCAAACTACGCGCATACGTATGAGTCCTGAATCGGTATGAGTGCTGCTCCGCGAAATCCGAGGAGCGCGGCAGGCAGTCCGCCCGCGTACACGGGTCCCTGGCCGCCAAAACCGCGCAGCCGCCATGCGGTTCCGGAAATCCGGACAGTGCCGTTGTTCCGGCCGCAGCTGTGTGCGGACGAAACAGCATATAGAAAACAGCCATACGCCAAAAGGCGACACCTTAACACGCCAAATGCTTTTAAGGAGTCAAAGTGGCTTGTATCGGCTGGCTGTCAACTAACAAAAGTATGTCGATATGTAACAATGAGGCAGCACTAATCGCAATGCCATTTTTTGCAACATTAGCGCAAGCGGAACCTTGCGCCCACATAATAGCAATAAAGTAGCATATAAAAGGAAAATTGTCAAGATGACAGGAATATGATAAATTTATTACATTTTCGGGCGCATTCGCTCAAAACCGGGAAAATCGTGCGTCGCGGAAAGCCGGCCGAAGGGGGTTGGAAAATATTTCTTGCGCTTTGATCGGATTAAAGCCTCGCAAATGGGAAATCACACGGAAAAATCTGCACGAAAGGTATCATTCGCTTCAAGTGGCATAAAAAGGTAAACCGCGGTTGTAAGACATATACCGGATGTTCACAAGTATCAATAACCCCTATTCCGTCCTCACCCCAACCGTCAGCACGATGCAGGCGTAAGGCCGGATGTCCCCGGTCTGGATTAGCAGCCCCGTCTCCGGCGACATGCACGCCGCGCGGAAATCCCATCTTTTGATCTTTTTAAGCTTGATCCCCTCTGGCAGAAGAGCCCTGAATTCCGGGAAAACCGGCACGTCCTCCATATCGTCGCGCACGGGGGCCATGGCGGCTTCCACGTTTATCATCTTCAGTACGGCCTCCAGTACCTCCGGCACCTTGGGCGCGTCCGGCCTGTAGTTCAGAAACACCTTGGCGCAGCGTTCCGGGACGCCGATGTCGGCGGGAAAGTTCCCGTCGGCGATGACGATATTGCTCCCGTGTCCGGCGGCCGCCAAAGCCCTGAGCAGTTCAGGGTGGGTTATGGCGCATTTCAGCATTGAAAGCCCTCCTTCAGATTGTCATTACCGGATCACCTTTTTTCCGGCCGCGTCCTATCCGAATCTCCCGGTAACATAATCGCTCGTCCTCTGGTCTTTCGGACGCGAAAAAATTTCCACATTCCTGTTTTCCTCGATCAGGCTGCCCGTCAGCATGAAGGCGACCCTGTCGGAAATGCGCGCCGCCTGTTGGACGTTGTGCGGGGCGACGACGATCGTGTACTGTTCCTTCAGCTGGGAGAGGGATTCCTCGATTTTGGCGGTCGATATGGGGTCAAGGCCGGAGCACGGCCTGTCCAGAAGCACCACCTCCGGATCGAGCGCCAGGACCCGCGCGAAACAAAGCCTCTGCTGCTGCCCGCCGGACAGGGACATGGCCGGCGTTTTAAGCCTGTCTTTCACGTCGTCCCAAAGGGCCGCCTTGCGCAGAACCCGCTCCACGCTCTCCGCGACGGATTTCCCGTTCGCTTTGCCTATAAGGCGCGGACCGTAGGCGACGTTGTCGAAGATCGACATCGGAAGCGGGGTCGGCACCTCGAAGACCATCCCGATCTTTCGGCGGAGCTCCGTCACGCTGACGTCGGGGTCGTAGACGCTTTTCCCGTCCATCAGTATCTCGCCCTCCATGCGCGCCCCCGGGACCAGATCGCCGAGGCGGTTAAGCGCACGGAGCAAGGTCGTGACGCCGCTGTTTGCGGGGCCTATGACGGAGAGTATCTCGTTCGCGGCAATGTCCAGGCTGAGGTCGTGGATCGCGCGCTTGCCGCCGTAATAGAAGCTGAGGTTTTTTATGACGAACTTGGGCTGCGGGGACATTTTACACCTCTGGAACATACGTAACGGTCATCCGTACGAATTGTGTTTGTATTACGGAACTGTCAAGACCGTTCCCTAAGATTTTTTACCCTACCGGCTCTTGGCCACAAACCGGTTGATCAGCGTGTTCGCGACGACGTTTATCAGGAATATCAATATGATCAGCAGCGCGGCCGTCCCGTAGGCGTTTTCCATCGAGATGCCCTCCCTGGCCAAGATATAGAAATGGACGGCCATCGTCCGCGTGGGCGAAAAAAGGGAAGTCGGCATACGAAGGGTCGAGCCTGCCGTCAAAATGACGGCGGCCGTCTCGGCGATGCACCGTCCCACGCTCAAAAGGATCCCGTTGGCGATGCCCCTGAGAGCCGACGGAAAGACCGCCTTGATTATCGTCTGCCATTTGGTCGCGCCGAGGGAGAAGCTGACCTCGCGGTATATGTAGGGAACGGCCTTTATGGCCTCCTCCGACGTGCGTATGACGGTCGGCAGGATCATAAGCGCCAGGGTCAGCCCGCCCGACAGGACGGACCACCTCATGTCCAGGTATACGACAAAGAAGATCAGGCCGAAAAGCCCGTATACGATGGAGGGGATGCCTGCCAGGGATTCCGCGCTGAACCGGATGATTTTGGTGACGAAGTTCTCCCGCGTGTATTCGGCCAGGTAGAAGGCAGTCCCGATGCCGAGGGGCGCGGCGATGACGACCGCCGTGACTGTCACCATAAGGGTGCCGATTATCGTGGTGGAGATCCCGCCGGAGCGTCCCATGTTGGACGGCGCGCTCGCCAGGAACCTCCAGTCGATCACATGCAGGCCCTTGGCCAGTATATACGCCACGATAAACACGAGAACCGCCATTACCAGCATGGCGGCCGCCCAAATAAGGACCTTGACTATTCTCTCGCCGGCGCGCGGGCTTATTCGCATATTATTTATTTCCTCCTGGTTATAAACTGCGCGGCGCTGTTCAATATCATTATCAGGATAAACAGCACGATGCCAGTCGCGAAAAGGGCCTGCTGGTGCTCGCCCGAGGCGTAGCCCATCTCGATGCCGATGTTGGTCGTCAGCGTCCTGACCGGGTCCAGGATCGACTTGGGAAGGGCGACGGCATTGCCGAGGACCATGATGACAGCCATGGTCTCGCCGACGGCGCGGCCGACGCCCAAAATGACGGCGGCGACGATACCGGACTTGGCGGCCGGCAGCATGACGGAGCGGATGGTCTGCCAGTGCGTAAGGCCCAGGGCGAGCGCGTTCTGCTTGTATTGGCGGGGTAGCGCGAGGATGGAGACTTCCGAAATCATTATTACGGTAGGCAAAATCATTATGGCGAGGATGACGGAGCCGGCCAGGATGCTGAGGCCGGGCCCGCCGATGCGGTCCCGGATGAACGGGACGACGAATATCAGGCCCCAGAAACCGTAAACGACCGACGGTATCCCGGCCAGCAGCTGGATCGCCGGCCTGAAAACGCTTTTCAAAACGGACGGCGCGAATTCGGTCAGGAAAATGCTGCAGCAGATGCCGAGCGGAACGCCCAATACCGCCGCGCCGAGCGTGACGGACAGGGTCCCGACGATCATCGGGAATATCCCGAATTCGCCGTGGCCCGGCGCCCAGCTCATCCCGAACACGAAGTCGCGCACGCCGACCTTGACGAAAATCGGCGCGCCTTTGGCGACGATGAACACCGTTATAAGCGCCAGAGCGGATATGGAGGAAAGTGCGAGGACAAAGAAAATGCGCCCGGACAGCTTTTCCTTAAAGCGCCTCACTTTACCGCCCCCTCTGCCCTGGGGATTAGCCCCTCGTGAGTCAAAACCCGCTGCCCCTCGCCCGAAAGGACGAAGTCAATGAACTGCCTGGCCCGCCCCTCCGGCTCGCCCAGGCAGACGAACAGAAACGGCCTCGACAGGCCGTAGGCGCCGTTTTCGATGTTCGCGGCCGACGCCTCGACGCCGCCGAGCGAGACGGCCTTCACCGTCCCGTCGACCAAGCCCAGGGAAATAAAGCCGATCGAGTTTTTATCGCTCGAAACGAGCTGCCTCACCGTGCCGTTGGAGTCCTGGACGATGGCCCCGGCGGATATCCGGCCGCCGGCCATGACCAGGTCCTCGAAGGCGCTCCTGGTTCCGGAGCCCTCCTCGCGGGTGATGATATGTATTTTCGCCCTCGTGCCGCCGGCCTCGCTCCAGTCGGTTATCTCGGCGGAATAGATTTTACGTATCTGTTCCAGGGTGAGGTCTGTCACCGGGTTTTGGGGATTTACGACGATCGCGAGGCCGTCCTTGGCGATTTCGACCGACCACAGCGATTTTTCCCCATCCTTCAGGGCGCGGGAGGACATGCCGATATCGGCGGCGCCGGACTGGACGGCCGTGATGCCCGCGGCGGACCCGCCGCCCTGGACGTCGACCGCGTTCCCCGGGTACAGCCGTTCGTATTCCTCGGCCAAAATTTCGGCGTAGGGCTGCACCGACGTGGAGCCCGCGACGATGACGTCCGCGTTTTGCCTGCCGCAGGAAGACGCGAAGACGAGGCAAACGAGGCAGATTGTCAGAAACGAAATAGCCGGCGAGGTTTTTCTCACGGGGTCCTCCAAGGGTTGTACAATATGTGGAACGGATACCTGCAAAACCGCCGCGTCCCCGCCGTCCCCCGCTATCCGAACCGCCCGGTTATGTAATCCTCCGTGCGCTTGTCCTTGGGGTTGGCGAAAAGCCGCATCGTCGGGGCGTATTCGACCAGCGTCCCGACCTTGTTTTCATCTATCATCATGAACGCGGACATGTCGGACACCCTCCGAGCCTGCTCCATGTTGTGCGTGACTATTATTATCGTGTACTTTTCAGCCAGGTCGAGCATCAGTTCCTCTATCTTCATCGTGGATTCGGGGTCGAGGGCGCTGCACGACTCGTCCATCAAAATGACGTCCGGCTCCACCGCGAGGGCGCGGGCGATGCAAAGGCGCTGCTGCTGGCCGGGAGCGAGGGACGACCCCGGCTTTTTCAGAATATCCTTCACCTCGTCCCACAGCGCCGCGCGGGTCAGGCTTTTTTCCGCAATCTCGTCCAGCCGCCGCCTGCGTCTTATCCCGTGGTGCCTCGGGCCGATGACGACATTGTCGTAAATGCTCATCGGGAACACGTCCGGCCTCTGAAAGACCATGCCCACCTTTTTCCTGAGCGTGACGGCGTCCGTGTCCTTCCCGTAGACCGGGGCCCCGTCCAGCAAAACTTCGCCCCGGACGGAAGCGCCGGGTATGAGGTCGTTCATGCGGTTGAAAACGCGCAGGAGAGAGGACTTTCCGCAGCCGGACGGGCCGATGATAGCCGTGATGGCGCGTTCGGGAATGTCCATGGTGATGTCGCGCAGGGCGTGATAAGCCCCGTAGTACAGGTGCAGGTCCTTTGTTTCCAGCTTGGCTTTCTGGCCGGGTTCCGTCATCGAATCATCCATTCCCGCGGAAACGAGGTGATATACACCGGATGCTGAAAACATTTGCCGACGATGTCGACAGAGGAAGCAAAGGTTTTCGCACTCCGGTATAACTTGTCCATTATAGTGGAACGGGAGGGTAAAAACAAGATATTTATACGGCGTTTCATAATCCTGTTATTGTGCAAATTGTCCTGTCTGATTTTCCTTCCCGTGTCATATACATCTGGTATGAAGAACCCAAAAAGCGGCATAATCGCGGCGTTTATAGCCATTCTCTGCATACTTGTCATTTTGAATCCGTCCGAAATGACCGGGGCGGCTTCCGACGGCCTGAAACTCTGGTTCGATGTGGTTTTCCCGTCGCTGTTCCCGTTCATGGCAGGGGTGAATCTGCTGACGGAGCTCGGGGCGGTCGAGGCGGCCGGACGCCTGCTGGGCCCGGTCACGCGGCCTTTGTTCCGGCTCCCGGGCGCCGGCGGCTTCGCGCTGATCTCCGGGATGGTCTCCGGCTATCCAATGGGCGTCAAAATAACCGCGCGCCTCCTGGAGAGGG
>WQUN01000248.1 GCA_009782085.1 Bacillota bacterium | reverse complement strand
CTGCAGTTGCATTCATAAACCTGTGTACCGAAAAACGACGTAAAAGTAAAAAGTTGCAGTTGAATCTTTAAGTTAGTGGATATGGAGCAGAGCCCCCGCCTACAATAATTCACCGCTTTAATAGGCAAATTCACGGAATTTAGACTGACCTGTGTATATTGAAAATTTTGGTTGATTTTATCGTTTCTTTATGATATTATCGTCGCGTTCATCCAGAGCGGTGGAGGGATTGGGCCCTATGAAACCCGGCAACCGGCCGGCGCCGATTAATAATCGGCGCGTGGCACGGTGCCAACTCCCCCGGACGCGCGGGTCCCGTTCGCGCGCCGGAAGATGAGTTCGCGATGTTTCCGTTTATCAGGCGGAAAGTCAAAACTTCAGGAGGCCCCCCAAGGGGCCTTTATTTTTATGCGCTTTCATTGTTTATAAGCCATTTTTATAAGCCATTTTTATAAGCCTTTATTTTCCAAAACGGAGGGATAACAAATGTCAAAACGCTTCTTTACGTCCGAATCCGTGACAGAGGGCCACCCGGACAAGGTGTGCGACCAGATCGCCGACGCGATACTCGACGCGATCCTGGCCCAGGACCCCATGGCCAGAGTGGCCTGCGAGGTAATGGCCACGACGGGCGTCGTATTCGTCGCGGGGGAAATTACCGCCGAATGCCGCGTGGACATCGACCGCATCGCGAGAGAGACCGTCCGGGAAATCGGCTACACAAGCGGGGAAATCGGCTTCGACTGCAACTCCTGCGCGGTGATCACGTCGCTGAAGGGCCAGTCCCCGGACATAGCCATGGGCGTGGACGCGGCTATCGAGGCCAGGGAAGGCTCGCGCGACGTCTTCGAGAGCACCGGCGCCGGGGATCAGGGGATGATGTTCGGCTTCGCCTGCCGGGAGACGCCGGAGCTCATGCCGCTGCCGGCCGCGCTGGCGCACGCCCTGGCGAGGGAGCTCGCCGACGCGCGCAAAAGCGGCCTCATCCCGTATCTGCGGCCGGACGGCAAGTCCCAGGTCACGATAGAATACGACGGCAGGACGCCCGTCCGGGCGGAGGCCGTCGTGATCTCGGCCCAGCACGATCCGGAAGCCGGCTACGGCGCGATCGTCCGTGACATAACCGAGCTCGTCGTCAAAAAAGTCATCCCTCCTAACCTTATCGACGGCGGCACGAAAATCTACGTCAACCCGACGGGGCGCTTCGTGGTCGGCGGCCCATACGGCGACTGCGGCCTGACGGGGCGCAAGATAATCATCGACACCTACGGCGGCTGCGCGAGGCACGGCGGCGGCTCGTTCTCCGGGAAGGACCCGACGAAGGTGGACAGGTCGGCGGCCTACATGGCGCGTTATGTCGCGAAGAACATCGTCGCGGCGGGCCTCGCGGAGCAGTGCGAGCTGGCCGTCTCCTACGCCATCGGCAAGGCGGCCCCTCTGGCCGTTCAAGCGGACACGGACGGCGCCGGAAAGGTCGGCGCCGCCCTTTTGGAGGAGATAATCCACAGGCATTTCGATATGCGCCCGGCGGCGATCATAGAGCATTTTGACCTTCGCAGGCCGATCTACCGCCGGCTCGCCGCGTACGGGCATTTCGGAAGGCCGGAGCTGGACCTGCCGTGGGAGAGGACAGACATGGCGGAGGAATTGAGGAAGTATCTGTGAAGCCGTCTCCAAACATAGCCCCGGGAAGGTTGATTTGTCAGCCTTTTTCGGGGCTTTTTCAGTTGTTCCCCTCCGTAATCGCAAAAGTTCGCTCTTGCTTTTGTCCGCTCAAAAGTATATATTTGGAGCGCATGTTATTGCGCACACGGAGGCGTTCCCATGTTATCCCAATCGATAAAGGAAGTCATCGCTAATTCGTCAGCCATACGCGCGATGTTCGAGGAAGGGCGGCGGATGGCTCAGATACACGGGGCCGACCGGGTCTACGATTTCAGCCTCGGCAACCCGAACGTCGCCCCGCCGGAGGAAGTCCGCCGGGCGATACTCGAAATCGCCGGAAACGAGGACCCGGTTTTTTTGCACGGCTACATGGTCAACGCCGGCTACCCGGACTCGCGAAAGGCCATAGCGGAGTCGATAAACCGGCGCTTCGGCGTTGATTTCGACGAGAACAGCATCATCATGACCGTGGGAGCGGCGGGCGCGATGAACGTCGCGTTCAAAACCTTGCTCGACCCCGGAGACGAGGTCGTCGTTTTCGCGCCGTTTTTCGGGGAATACAGGTGGTATGTCAGGAATTTCGGCGGGGAGCTGGTGATCGTCCCGAACGCCTCCGAGGATTTCCAGCCGGACCTGGCCGGGCTCGAAAAGGCCCTCTCCCCCCGGACAAAAGCCGTGATCATCAACTCGCCCAACAACCCCAGCGGCGCGGTCTATCCGGCGAAGACGCTGGAAGCGCTGGGCGGCATATTGGAGGGCTGGCGCAAAAAGACCGGAAACACCGTGTATCTCATCTCCGACGAGCCGTACAGGGAAATCGCCTACGACGGCGCGGACGTCCCGTATGTGACAAAATTCTACGCAAACACTTTCGTGGCGTATTCCTACAGCAAGGCCCTGTCCCTGCCCGGCGAGAGGATCGGCTATCTAGCCGTCCCGCGGGAGATGGACGGCTACGGCGAGATCTGGCCGGCTTTGGCCACGGCCAACAGGATCCTGGGCTTCGTCAACAGCCCGTCGCTGTTCCAGCGGGTCGCGGCGGTCTGCGCGGACGCGGCGGTGGATACGGCGTTTTACAGGGAAAACCGCGATATATTATACAATAGCCTTACCGAAATGGGCTATGAGTGCTTCAAGCCCCAGGGCGCGTTTTACCTGTTCCCGAAATCACCGTTAGCCGATGACGTTGCTTTCTGCGAGGCGGCAAAGAAATTCCGGCTGCTGATCGTACCCGGCAGGTCGTTCGGCGCGCCGGGGTATTTCCGGATATCGTACTGCGTGAAGAGGGAGACTGTGCTGAACTCGCTGGAGAGCTTCGCTGAGGCGATAAAATCGGTATAGTAGGGCGCGACGCCTCAAAGTCTTTTGCCTTATTAGCTAATAAACTCAGCTAATAAACTCAGGAGTATGGCGATAATGAGAAAAAAAGTAGGCATATTTTATGAATGAGGATTTGCGAAAAAACATCCGCCAAATCGCCCCCTACACCGCCGGCGAGCGCCCCGACCGACCGGGGATCGTCAAACTCAACACCAACGAGAACCCCTACCCCCCCTCCCCCGGCGTGATAGAGGCGTTCAGAAGCCTCGCCCCGGAGGATTTCCGGCTCTACCCGGACGCGGAAAGCACGGATTTCCGGCGCGCGGCGGCCAAATTCTACGGCCTTGCGGAAAATCAGGTTTTCCCGGCCAACGGCTCAGACGACGCCCTGGCGCTGATCTTCCTGACATTTTTCAACTCCGGGAAGCCCGTCTTATTCCCGGACGTGACATACTCGTTTTACCCGGTCTGGAGCCGGTTTTTTGGCGTACCGTTTGAAACCGCGCCGCTGGACGCGGATTTCAGGATCAATCCTTCGGATTACTCGCGCGAAAACGGCGGCGTTGTCCTAGCCAACCCGAACGCGCCCACCGGCGTGGCCCTCGGCCCGGACGAGATACGCTATATACTGGACAAAAACCCCGGCGTCATCGTCGCGCTCGACGAGGCGTACATAGATTTCGGGGGGATATCCGCCGTTCCGCTCCTGCGGGAATACGATAACCTGATCATCGTGCACACCTTCTCGAAGTACCGCTCTCTGGCCGGGATGCGCCTGGCGTGCGCCCTGGGAAGCGCTGAGCTGATCGCCTGCCTCGGCGCGGCGAAGAATTCTTACAATTCGTACCCCATCAGCCGCGCCGGGCAGTGCATCGCTGCGGCAGCCTTCGCGGACGACGCGTATTACAGGGCCTGCGCGGCGAGGATCGCCCTGACGAGGGAGAAATTTGTCGGGGACATGGCGAAGCTGGGGTTCCGGACGCTGCCGTCGGCGGCGAATTTCGTGTTCACGGCGCACGAAAAGATGAAGGCCAAGGAGATTTTCTTGTATTTGAAGGAGAAGGACATATACGTCAGGCACTGGGATCTGCCGAGGATCGGGAACCATCTGAGGATCACGGTGGGGACGGAGGAGCAGATGGAGAAGGTGGTTACTACAATCAAAGAATTCCCGGAGGTGAACAAAAATCATCACCGAAAAATCGGAGCGAAAACCCATGAATAATCTGCCGTCCAGAAAAAACCTCAGGCTAAAAGAATATGATTATTCTAGTGAAGGCGCTTATTTCATTACAATTTGCACAAAAAATAGAAGTGAGACATTAAGCAGAGTAGGGCGCGCCGACCCCGGCGCGCCGTATATGCAGCTCTCAGAATTTGGGATCATTGCGGACAAATACATAAAGACGATCGAAACTCATTATAACGACGTAACCGTGGACAAATATGTCATTATGCCAAATCATGTCCATTTGCTTTTGTGCGTAACGTCGGCTGATAGCAGTGCGCCGAGGTCGGCGCACCCTACAAAGCGCCTGTCGCCTAAAGTAACGAAACGAACAGTGGAACTAATCCCGCTTATTATAAGGGTGTTTAAGAGGCTTACAAACAAAGAGTATGGATTTGATATGTGGCAGACATCCTATTATGACCATATCATACGCAACGAAGAGGATTATTTGCGCATATGGAAATATACAGATGATAACCCGGCGCGATGGACAGAGGATGAGTATTATACCTGTATCGCGAATTCACCTTTAGGATGATCCCCATGGACGACACACCCCCGGACGCTTGGGCGGACTCCGCGCCGTCAGGCGAACCGCCGGCCCAGCGCTCTCTGGCGCTTAACCAGCTCCTCCCCCCCTTCGACGCGGAGGCCGAAAACGCCGTCCTTAGCTCCATGCTATACGACCGCGAGGCCGTGGCGGAGGCTTACGAGGCGCTAAAGTCCGGCGACTTCTACAGGCCCGACAACCAGCGCGTTTTCGAAGCCATGACGGAGCTTTTTTCGCGCGGCGTGCCGGTGGACGTCATCACCCTCAGCGACAAGCTGACCGAACTCGGCTTCCTGGAGGCCGCGGGCGGCCGGGAGAAGATCGCGGCGCTGGCCGCGGGGTTTTACACCTCGGCGAACGTCGGGGAATACGCCCGCATAATCGCGGAGAAATCCGTGCTAAGGAAGCTGATAAAGGCCGCCGGCGCCATATCCGCGGCCGCCTTCGAGCAGCGCGAGGAAGCCGGGATCATACTCGACAACGCCGAAAAGCTCATCTTCGACATCGCCCAGAACCGGAACACCTCCGACTTTACGCCGATACAGGAAGTTTTGCTCTCCAGCATCGACCGCATCGAGGCCGTGGCCCGCTCGAAGGGCAGGATCACCGGGCTCGAAACCGGTTTCACCGACTTCGACAACAAGACCGCCGGCCTCCAGCCCTCGGACCTGATCCTTATGGGCGCGAGGCCGTCCATGGGCAAGTCCGCGTTTCTGCTGAACGTGGCGGCTCATGTGGCCGTTAAAAAGCAGATCCCCGTGGCCTATTTTTCGCTGGAAATGTCCAAGGAGCAGTGCGTGAACAGGATACTCTGCTCGGACGCCAACGTGGACGCGCAGAAGCTGCGCACGGGCGACCTCAGCGACGCCGACTGGGAGAAGATCGCGTCCTCCATTGGCCCGATCTCCCAGGGGCTGCTCTATTTCGACGACACCCCCGGCGTATCAGTTACCGAAGTCCGCGCGAAGTGCCGCCGCATGAAGATCGAAAATGGCCTCGGGCTGGTGATAATCGACTATATCCAGCTCATGACCGGCTCCCGCAGATCGGAGAACCGGCAGCTGGAAATTTCCGAAATCTCGAGGGCCCTGAAAGGCCTGGCGAAGGAGCTGGACTGCCCCGTGTTCACCGCGGCGCAGCTCTCCCGCGCGCCGGAGGCCCGCACGGACCACCGGCCGATGCTCTCCGACCTTCGGGAATCCGGGGCCATCGAGCAGGACGCGGACGTGGTGACGTTCCTCTACAGGGATTACTACTACAGCCATGAGGAGGACAAAAAAAATCAGGCGGAGCTGATCATAGCCAAGCAACGGAACGGCCCGACCGGAACGGTGGAGCTGACGTGGCTGGACAGGTATACGAAGTTTACGGGAGCGGCGAACAGCTATTCGTAAACGGTAACCCGTTTACGAATAGCTGAGATAACAGATAACAATTAACAATGAACAATGAAAAGTGAAAAAAGGGAGTTGCCGTAAGATGGAAGTGTGGAACATCCTGCGCAAATTTGCGTTTATATTGGTGTTAAAGGGATTTTTCGTCTCATGATACAGGTTTGATACATCTCCGACGCTTTTCTGATGGATACGGCAGGCAGATTATCATACAAGATTATATAAGGAGGGCTCCCGATGAAGTTTTCAGTCTGCATCGACGCGTTATTCCCGGCGGGGGGACAGAGGTGGAAAGAGGCGAACGTCTACGACCGCGTCGCGCTGGCCGTTAAACACGGCGCGAGGGCCGTGGAATTCTGGTCCTGGTGGGACAAGGACCTCGGCCTGCTGGAAAAGGCCCGGAAAGACTTAGGAGTCGTGTACGGCGCGTTCTGCACGAGGCAGGAGGGGCTCGTGGCCGAATCGACCCGCGAAAAATACCTGGCCGGCCTGAGGGAAAGCGTCGCCGTGGCAAAGCGCCTCGGCTGCGAAACCCTTATAGCCACGACCGGCGACGAGATAATCGGAATACCGCGGGAAATCCAGCATAGAAACATAGCGGACGGGCTGAGGCTCTGCGCTCCCATTCTGGAGGAGAGCGGAATAACCCTCGTGCTGGAGCCGCTGAATACTCTGGTCAACCACGCGGGTTATTACCTGTGGTCGTCGGACGAGGCCGCGGAGATACTGGACGAGGTCGGCAGCCCGAACGTGAAGATGCTCTTCGACATATATCACCAGCAGATAATGGAGGGCAACATCATCGCGCGGCTGACGAAATACGCCGGCAAGCTCGGGCACATTCACTGCGCGGGCGTTCCCGGGCGGCATGAGCTCAACAGTGGAGAGCTGGATTACGGCAATATCTTCGCGGAACTGGACGCTTTGGGGTACGACCGCTATATAGGGCTGGAGCTGTTCACGGACGAACCGGAGAAGGAGCTAGGCAGGCTCCTGGGCAAGTGACCGTACAATGGCGGCTTTAAGCCGGCAAATCGCCGGCGGAAACGGCGTGCAAATGCGGGAGGCGATGTTCATAGAATCTCTCATAGAATTAAGGAACGTCCGCAAAATCTACCGCATGGGCGACGAAAAGGTCGTGGCCCTGGACAATATCTCTCTCACCTTCGAGAAGGGCAAGATATACTGCCTGCTGGGGAAGTCCGGCTCAGGAAAATCCACCTTGCTGAACCTCATGGCCGGCCTGGAGAAGCCCACGAGGGGCGAGATAGTCTTCAACAAAAAACACATAGAGCGGATGAGCGAAAAGGAACTGGCGATTTTCAGGCAAAAATACATAGGCTTCGTGTTCCAGTCATACAATCTCCTCTCCACCCTGACCGCGCTCGAGAACGTGACCTTGCCGCTGATCCTCCGGCATGTACGCAAGCGGAAGCGCAGCAAATCCGCGAAAGAGATGCTGAAAGCCGTCGGCCTGGCGGACAGGGCGCGGCACAAGCCCGCGGAGCTCTCCGGCGGCCAGCAGCAGCGCTGCAGCATCGCCCGCGCCTTCGTGAACAACCCGCAGGTGGTGTTCGCGGACGAGCCGACCGGCAACCTCGACACCAAGACGACCATAGACATGATGGACCTGATCACCGGCATCGCGAAGCGGAACAGCCAGACGCTGGTGATAGTCACCCACAACATGGAGTTATCCTCCTACGCTGACCAGGTGATCCACGTGCGGGACGGCAAGATCGAATCGGTGGAGGATATGCCGAAAAAGAACGAAAATACTGATAATGGAGAAATGAGTCATGAAAAAAACTAAGCTGCTGGGCCTGTTATTGGCTTTGGCCGTGTGCCTGCCGGTATACGGCGCGTTTTCGCCCTTCGGCGCGGCCTACGCCGCCGAAAGCGCGGACGATACCGCCTCCCCTTCCCCATCCGCCGATCTGGCCGACATCTACGCCAAGCTAAACGCTTTGGGCAACCAGATATACGACCTCCAGCAGATCATCAACGGCAACGGGCAGAACAACGCGCCGCAGCCGGAGCCTACGCCGACCCCCGTCTACGCGCCCAAGCTGAAGCTGATCTCCCCGTTCTCCGCCACTGTGACCGGCAGACTCGCCCAGAACGTGGAGATAACCGTCAAAAACCTGGGCACGTCCTACGCGGGGAGCGTCCTCGTCCAGGCGTCCGCCGGCGGGGACGCGCCGTTCGCGCTGTCCTTCCCGGACGGGTCCAACTCCTTCCCAAACCTGGGCGAGGGGAACTCCAAGACGATGACGATGCGGATAGCGCCGGACGCGGACGCCAAATCGGGCGCGTATCCGGTCACTTTGACATACTCCTATAAGAACGCGGCCAGCGAAAACCTGACCGGGACGGACACTCTGACCATAAAGGTAGACAACGCCCAGTACACCACCAACGTGATCCTCTACAACTTCAAAAGCGACAAAGAGCCGATGACGCCGGGCGACAGCGCGACGATCCAGGCGACGCTCGAAAACAC
>WQUN01000247.1 GCA_009782085.1 Bacillota bacterium | reverse complement strand
TGTCCACCGCCCTCAGCACCTCCCGCACGCTCATCTTTTTCGTGTCAATCTGTAAAATCTCGCGGATTATGATCCTGTTGGCATTTTCGGGTTTTTTCCTCTTTCCGTAGTACACGACCGGCTCGCTTTCGCCCGCCTCGTCCGCAATGCCCGGGCCGGCCGCGCCTCCGACGGCCGTCTCTTCGGCCTCTCCTTCCGCGTCCGGCGCTCCCCCCGCTATGTCGGCCTCGCTCAAGGCGCGAAGTATGTCTTTCGCCCGCTTCAGGACCTTCGGCGGCAGCCCGGCCAGCCGGGCCACCTGTATGCCGTAGCTCCTGTCCGCCCCGCCGCGCTCGACCTTGCGCAGGAAGATGATATCCTCGCCCTGCTCCGCCACGGTCACGCGGTAGTTTTTGACCCCGCCGACCTTGCCCTCGAGCTCCGTCAGCTCGTGATAATGCGTGGCGAAGAGCGTTTTCGCGCCGAGGCTCTTCTCGCCGGCTATGTATTCCATAACGGACCACGCGATCGACAGCCCGTCGAAGGTGCTTGTCCCGCGGCCGATCTCGTCCAGGATTATCAGGCTTTTGCCCGTGGCGTTGTTCAGGATGTTCGCCACCTCGGTCATCTCGACCATGAAGGTGCTCTGACCGGTAGCCAGATCGTCGGACGCGCCGACCCTTGTGAATATCCTGTCCACGAGGCCGATCTCGGCCCTCTCCGCCGGGACGAAGCTCCCGATCTGCGCCATCAGCACGATCAGCGCCACCTGCCGCATGTACGTGGACTTGCCGGCCATGTTCGGCCCGGTGATGACCGCCAGGCGGTTTTCGCCGAGGTCGAGAAAGGTGTCGTTCGGCACGAAGGCCCCTGCGCCCATGCGCTCGACGACGGGATGCCTGCCGCCGGTGATTCTGATCTCCCCGCCGTCGGTAACAACAGGCCGGCAGTAGCGGAACCTGTCCGCCGCGTCCGCCAGAGACGCCAGCGCGTCCATTATGCCGACCATATACGCGCAAAGCTGCACCCTCTCCACGGCCTCCGCCACCTCCAGGCGAAGGGCCGCGTAGAGCTCGTACTCCAGGTCTGCGGCCTTTTCGTCCGCGCCCAGGATGGTCTCCTCGATCTTTTTCAGTTCCTCCGTCACGAACCTTTCGCAGTTGGCCAGCGTCTGCCGCCGGATGTAACGCGCCGGGGCCATGTTGAGGTAGGAGTTCGTTATCTCTATGTAGTAGCCGAACACCTTGTTGTACCGGATTTTCAGCGTCTTTACGCCCGTGGCCTCCCGCTCGCCGGCCTCCAGGTCGCGGAGCCACCGGCTGCCGCTGTTCTTGGCGTCCCGATAGGCGTCCAGCTCCGCGTTGAAGCCGTCCTTGATGAAGCCGCCCTCGCGCAGTCCGGCCGGAGGGTCGTCCGCGATCGTCTTTTCTATTCTTCCGTATATATCCGACAGTTCGTCGAAGTTCTCGCGCATCTCCTTGAAAAGCGGCGCGCTGAATTCGGCGAGCAGGTTTTTTATGTGCGGGAAATTGCGTATAGAGCTTTTGAGCGCGGCCAAATCCCGGCAGTTGGCCGTGTTGTAGACGATCTTTGTCATTATGCGCTCGATGTCCAAAACGGTGTTCAGAAGCTCTTTCAGTTCCTCCCGCAGGAGGGCGTTGTCTTTGAGGTTTTCGACCGCGTCGAGCCTTTTGTCGATCTGCGCCCTGTCCGTCAGCGGAAGCTCCACCCAGCTCCGCAGGGTCCGCGCGCCCATCGCCGTGTTCGTGGAATCGAGCGCGCCCAGAAGGGAGTTTTTCTTGGAGCGGTCGCGGATCGTCTCGGTCAGCTCCAGGTTCCGGCGGGAGGCCATGTCGATGACCATGTTCTCGCCGCTCTCGTAGCGCCTGAGCCTGACGATCTGGGAGAGGCCGTTCTTCTGCGTCTCCTCGAGATATTCGAGCAAGGCGCCCGCCGCCGCGGCCTCGCGGCTGTTCTCCGCGACGCCGAAGCCGGAGAGGTTAAGGACGTTGAAGTGCCCCGTCAGCTTTTTATACGCGTTTGCGGGGTAAAACGCCCAGGAATGGTATACGGAGGGCTTGAGCCGGAAAAGGCTCTCCACCTTTTGCCTGCCGGAAAAGGCTTCGTTCGTGATCATCTCCGCGGGGTAAAACCGCGCGACCTCGTCGAAAAGACGCCCGATTTCGCCCGCCGGGAACGAGGCGGCGGCGAACTCGCCCGTCGTCACGTCGCAGGCGGCCAGGCCGAAGCCGTTTTTGTCCTCGTACACGCACATTATGTAGTTGTTCCTGCTTTCGTCGAGCATCTTCTGGTCCGTGACGGTGCCCGGAGTCACGACCCGTATGACCTCCCGCTTGACGAGCGTCTTTGTGAAGCGGGGGTCCTCCGTCTGCTCGCAGATGGCGACCTTATAGCCCTTCTCCACGAGTTTGGCGACATAGGCGTCGGCCGAGTGGAACGGAACGCCGCACATCGGCGCGCGCTCCTCCATGCCGCAGTCGCGCCCGGTCAGCACCAGATCCAGCTCCTTCGAGGCCGTGACCGCGTCGTCGAAGAAAAGCTCGTAAAAATCGCCGAGGCGGAAGAACAGCAGGCAATGCTTATACTTGGACTTTATCTCGAAATACTGCTCCATCATCGGAGTATACTGCGGCATGGGACACCATCCTGGATGCTAGAAGCTAGAAACTGGAAACTGGAAACTGGAAACTGGATAATATATTAGGACATTATTGCATGGTATCTGCCAAGACTATGCTTTTCAACGGTATTCGTATCCGATCTCCAGCGCTTTCATATTCGCCTCGAAGAGGTCTTTCTTTTTCTCGGAGACGACCTCCTTCATGACTTCCTCAAACGCCTCCATGCCGCAGAGGTCCGTCTCCCTCGCCAATTTCCCGAGAATGACCATGTTCGCCATGGCTTTTATCCCGCTGTCGTCGGCGAGCTTCGTGGCGGGGACGCGCACCTCGCGCACGTCCGTCCTGGAGACCGCCCCGTCGATAAGCGAACTGTCCGTGAATATCAGCCCGCCGGGGACGACCGCGCCCTCGAACTTGTCCAGCGACGGCGCGTTCATGCAGACGAGCGTGTCTGGGGCCGTCACCAGCGGGGAGTAAATCTCCCCGTCGGAGATCACGACGCCGCAGTATGACGTGCCGCCGCGGGTCTCCGGGCCGTAGGACGGAAGCAAGGTGATGTTCTTGCCCAGATGCACCCCCACGTGCGACAGGAATTTCCCGGCGAACTGGATCCCCTGCCCTCCGAAGCCCGTCAGCAGTATCTTATTTTCCATCGGCCGCCGCCTCCTTGTCCTTGTACACTCCGAGCGGATAGTAGACCAGCATTCGCTCGCGCGCCCAGTCCAGGGCTTTGACGGGATCCAGGCCCCAGTAAGTCGGGCAGGAGGAGATGACCTCTATCAGCGAGAAGCCCCGGTTCTCTATCTGGTATCGGAACGCCTTCTGAATGGCCTTTTTGGCGCGGTTGACGTTTTTAACGCTGTCCACGGAGACCCGCTCGATATAGACCGAGCCGTCGAGTTGCGCGAGCATCTCGCAGACCTTGACCGGCAGGCCCGCCGTCCGCGCGTCCCTGCCGTAGGGGGAGGTCTGCGTCGTCTGGCCCGGCAAGGTCGTGGGGGCCATCTGGCCGCCCGTCATGCCGTAGACCGCGTTGTTCACAAAAATGACGGTGATGTTCTCGCCCCTGGCCGCGGCGTGGACGATCTCCGCCGTGCCGATGGCGGCCAGGTCGCCGTCGCCCTGGTAGGTGAAGACCACGCTCTCCGGGTTCGCCCGCTTGAGGCCCGTGGCCACGGCGGGCGCGCGGCCGTGAGCGGCCTGGATCATGTCACACTCGAAAAAGTTATACGCGAGCACCGAGCACCCGACGGGCGCGACCCCGATCGCCCGCCCCGCCACGCCGAGGGTGTCTATGGCGTCCGCCGCGAGGCGGTGGATTATCCCGTGCGTGCAGCCCGGGCAGTAGGAAAGGGGGACGGGGGAGAGGGATTTGGGACGGTCGAAGACTACCATAATATGCCTCCTAATAAGTTGAAACATTAGACTTCTTCGGAAATTGATTTTTCGTTGTCACCCTGAGCGAAGCGAAGGTCTTAAAATCAAGATTCTTCGCTTCGCTCAGAATGACAAGCGCCAATTTTCGAAGAAGTCTATTTACTTATTCCTTATCGAGCAAAGTCATAACTTCACCGTACAAATCAGGTAAGTTTTCGGTTATAGTGTGCCAGACCACGTTAACATCCACATTGTCATAGTCATGGATAATTCTGTTACGCATACCCCGCATAACTTTCCAAGGAATTTGCGGATTGGCATTCTGCAGTTGTTCGCTAATCTCCTTTGCGACTTCTCCAATTTGTCCAAGCATAAATGCCGTCGCTGCCATTGTCTTTTCATCGTTAATAAACAACCCATAGCTCATACCATTCACAAACAAAATTGAGTTTTTGATGTATTTGGCGATTTTTTGCAGAATGATTCTATCCTTCTCGCTCATACAGAATCACTCCTTGCTCCCGAATTTCCCGCAGAATAGACGAGCCCTCTCGTATTTCCGAGATTTCTATCATATCCACTTTTTTGTCCAGCGCCATGACCGCGTCCTCCAAAACGCCGAAAAAATTGATATTCACAAGCTCCCCCCGGCTGTCTATGACAATGTCTACATCGCTTCTTTCGGTCGCGAGGCCTTTTGCATAGGAACCGAAGAGAATCGCCCGGTAGACGGGAGCCGATGCAAAAACCGGCCGCAATTTATCGGTGATTTCCTCGATTTCATAAACTTCGGACAAAACAATCACTCCCGGTTCAATACGCGTTATAACAATCGACATAATTTGCGATAAGCGCTATAATCGCACAAGCGTCCAACACATACGCCGTCAATTCTCCAGCTCCTTATCCTTAAGCCCATATTCCAAGAGCTTTTCCACAGTAAGCCCGCTGCTTTTGGCTATGCCGCGCAGGCCGCTTCCCTCGCCCAGAGGCGTGATGCTGATGACCCCGCTGTCCGTTTGGACTATGCGGACTTTTTTCGTCTTTATCAGCCGAAACAGAGTTTCGGGCAGGGCTTGCGTATCCATAACAGTGTTAGTCAACAAGTTTCGCCGCCTCCCCGATCTTTCCCCAGATATCCTCCGGCGTGTGCACCACGCCGCCCGTCCTCGAGCACAGGATATTCGGCCGGCTGCACTCTATAGCCAGGTCCACGTCGTCTGTCATCTGCCCCATGCTCATCTCGGCGGTTACGAACGCCCGCGCGCTCCCGGCCAGCGCTTTCAGAGCGCTTTTCGGGAACGGCCACAGGGTTATCGGCCTGAAAAGCCCGGCCTTTACGCCGTTCTCGCGCGCCAGGTTGACGGCGCTCTTGGCGATGCGCGCCGTCGCGCCGTAAGCCGCGACGACGATTTCGGCGTCCTCCGTTTTGTAGTTTTCGAAGCGCGCTTCAGAAGCCGCGATTTGAGCGTACTTTTTATACCTCTCTATGTTGTGGAACTCCAGCTCCGTGGGTTCGAGGTAGAGGGAATTTATGATGCGGCGCTTGTTTTTGCCGTCCGCGTGGTTTTCCGTCCCGGTCAGGACCCAGTCCTTCGGAGGAAGCTCGGCGGCCGGCTTTTCGGACATGTCGAGCGGCTCCATCATCTGCCCCAAAACGCCGTCGGAGAGGATCATGCACGTCATCCTGTATTTGTCCGCCAGGTCAAAGGCCTCGCGGGTCAGGTCGAACATCTCCTGGATGCCGGACGGAGCCAGCACCAGCATGTGAAAATCCCCGTGCCCCGCGCCGCGCGTGGCCTGGTGGTAGTCCGCCTGGGAGGGCTGGATGCCGCCGAGGCCGGGCCCGCCGCGCTGAATGTTGACCACGACGGCCGGTAGGTCGCAGCCCGCCAGGTAAGACAGCCCCTCGCTCTTGAGGGCGACGCCGGGGCTGGAGCTCGACGTCATGGCGCGCTTTCCGGCGGCGGACGCGCCGATGACCATGTTTATCGCGGCGATCTCGCTCTCCGCCTGCAAAAACACCCCGCCGATCCTGGGCATACGCTTGGACATGTGCGCCGCGATCTCCGACTGCGGGGTTATCGGATACCCGAAATAAAAGCGGCAACCGGCCGCTATCGCGCCCTCCGCCACGGCCTCGTTGCCTTTCATCAGAACCTTCACACGCGCTTCCCCCTTCATTTCTCCACCTTGATCAGCGTCTGCGGGCACATCGTCGCGCAAAACGCGCAGGCTATGCAGTCCTTTTCCGAACCCTCGGCGATCCCCGCCGGATGGAAGCCCTTCGCGTTCAGCCTGTCCATAAGCCTGACTATCTTTTTCGGGCAGGCCGCCTCGCAGAGGCCGCAGCCCTGGCAAACGTCGTCGTTGAAAGTCACCTTGGCCATCGGTTGTATCTCCTTTTGCTTGAATTGATTTGCCGAAACGGTATTCTTACATACCCTGCCGATTATACGTTCCCAGTATCGCGTCCTCCCACGGGAAAAACACGTCCATCGGGAACGCCTCCGGCAATTTGACGGCGCATTCCTCATACAGAGCCCTTTTCACGGCAGTCATTATTACCGGCAGCCCGAGCGCCTCCGACGCCGCTTTTACGGTCGGGAAGGTAGCCTCCAGGTCGCGCGTCTGCGTTTCCCGGCCCAGGTTCGCGTTGTTCACTATCCCGGTGAACCTGACGCCGCTGGCCGCCTCTATCTCGTTCTTTATTTCCAGAAGACCAGCCACGTCGGAGCTCAACGGCCTGTACGTGTTGAAGACAAGCAGCATGTCCAGGCTTTTCTCGCCGTTCAGCCTGTCGCGGTGCCGGCCCAAAGCCAGAGCGCCGCGCTCATCGCCGCCGAGGTCTATTATGAACCGCCGGTCCGGCCTGTCGAACACAGCGCTCAGGCCTGCCGGAACTGCCGGCACGTCGAGGTTCGTGTTCGCGAAAACGGACGAGATAACCTCCGCGCCGTTATCCTCCAGCAGAGCCTTGAAATCGTGGACCCTGAAATAGGGGTTGACTATGTCCGCGTCGCAGACAGAGACGCCCGCGCCGGACTTTGCGAGCGAAAGCGCGCAGTTGACCGCCACGGTGGTCTTTCCGCTGCCGTAATGCCCGGCGAATATCGTGACCCGTTTGAAATCCATGCCAACCTCCGGCGTTACGGCAGGTACATAAATCCTTTGCTATAATAGCACATACGCCGGACGCAAGCAAGAGTTTGCTAAGGCCGAAATCAGATTGCTCTGGCGTTATACGCGCGGTTCATATATAATACCCGTCGGTGATGACAATGCCCGGCGGCGTTTACGGCAGTTTCGCGCAGGTTTACGACAGGTTCATGTCCGGCACGCCTTACAAAAAATGGTTCGCGTTCATAAAAAGGCTATGGGCGGAAAACGCGCAGTCGCCGGGCCTTGTGCTGGACCTGGCCTGCGGTACCGGGACTTTTACGAAAATCCTGGCGGACGAGGACTATGACGTCATAGGCCTCGACGCGTCGCCCGACATGCTCGCCGCGGCGCGGCAAAAGCTGCCCGGCGCGCTCCTGACATGCCAGGACATGCGCCGGTTCGAGCTCTACGGGACGGTCGACGCGGCGGTCTGCCTGTGCGACAGCGTGAACTATCTGCGCGGCGAGGACGAGCTGACCGCCATGCTCGCCTGTGTGAACAACTATCTGAATCCCGGCGGGCTGTTTGTTTTCGACATAAAAACCGTATTCAAATTCGAAAGCATGTTCGGGGATAACACCTTTGCCGACGCGGCCGGGGACGCGGCGTATATCTGGTCGAACAGGTACGACGGGGCCGCGCGCGTGAATACCTACAAGGTCGATTTCTTTGTCCGGCGGGAGAGCGGGCTGTACGAAAGATTTACGGAGATCCACCGGCAGAAGGCTTTCACTGTCGGGGAAGTGACCGCGGCGATAGAGAAATCCGGCCTCGCGTTGGCGGGGTGCTATGACGGGAACGGGTTCGGGGCTGTCACGGAAAAATCCAAAAGGGTTTTTTTTGCGGCGAGGGAAAAGACAAAATCAGAGTATTCGCGGAAATTCCCTCTGTCATTCTGAGGCGCAGCCGAAGAATCCTGCCTTTGACGCCGGAGGTGAACATACTCTCCTTATCCGCGGACCAGCTTGGCCGCGCATTCCACCCTGGCGGTCATCGGGAACATGTCCACGGGCTGCGCTTTTTCCAACACGTATCCGTTTTCGGCGAATATCTTCAAATCCCGCGCCAGCGTGGCGGGATTGCAGGAGACGTAGACCACCGTCCCGGGTCTTTTTTGCGCGATCGCCAAAATCGCCGCGGCGCTGCAACCCTTCTCCGGGGGGTCGACTATGACGGCGTCGACGCTTTTGCGGAACTCCGCGAGGGCTTTTTCGGCCTGCCCCTCTATGAATAAGGCGTTTTTCGCGCCGTTTAAGACGGCGTTCCTCCGCGCGTCCGCGGCGGCGGCCGCCGACGCCTCGATGCCGAATACCTCCTTCACTTTCGGCGCGACATAGAGCGAGATCGCCCCCGCACCGCAGTAAACGTCCAGAACGCGCTCCCCGCCGGTAAACCCCGCGAACGATTCCACCGTGTCGAAAAGCTTCCTGGCCTGCGAAGTGTTCACCTGGAAAAACGACAGCGGGGAGATCTCATATACGACGTCCCCCACCCTCTCGGTGATCACGCCCGACCCGCAGAGCGTTATGACCCGCTTACCC
>WQUN01000246.1 GCA_009782085.1 Bacillota bacterium | reverse complement strand
GTTTCTTTTAGAATCTGCAGTTGCATTCATAAACCTGTGTACCGAAAAACGACGTAAAAGTAAAAAGTTGCAGTTGAATCTTTAAGTTAGTGGATATGGGACGCCGCCCTCGGCTGTTCCCTAATGTACAGCAACATCGACTGTCACCCTGAGCGCAAGCGAAGGGTCTTAAAGATTCTTCGCTGCGCTCAGAATGACGGTTGCACATTGTAGAATGATACCCCGGCTGTTCCCTAATGTACGACACCATCGACTGTCACCCTGAGCGCTGGCGAAGGGTCTTAAAGATTCTTCGCTACGCTCAGAATGACGGTTGTATATTGCATAAACTGCCCGTAAGCTGCCAGCAGGCCGAAAGCGCTTGCCTGAATAAAATATGTAAAATATGGAAATAATCGTGACATATACCGGATGCGGAAAACATTTTCCGACGACATGAGAGGCTAATGTTTTCGCACTCCGGTATAATAGGAATCTCAGGCAACAAGGCGGCAGAAAAACCGTTTCCGATCCGCCGCCATGCCGGAGCATACGGGAGATGAATACGTGAAAAAACTGACGATCGCGGTACTGTCGTGCGCGGCGCTTGTACTTTGCGCGGCGGCGGTATACGCGGGAATCCATATCAGGAACTATCTCGAGGGCAGCGGCCCGGCCGCCTTGGGGCTCTACGCCGGGGCGCCATACGCGTCCGCGACGCCCGCCGCCGAGGATTCGCCCTCTCCCTCGCCGATGCCCGAAATCGCGAAGATCCGGGCGGACACCACGATCGTATACGAATATCACCACGAGGACGGCCAGACGGACACCAGCCAGGAAGCCGCGCCCTATTTTTTGATAGGCATGACGGAGGAGGAGATGACGAGCCAGTTCACGGACTGGAAGGTGGTCGAGTTCTCCGCGGACAAGGTCGTCATGCGCAGGGAGATACCCGGCAAAAGCGGCCAGTATTACATCGTGGGCGTAAAGGACGGGTACGTCGCGGTCTTTTACCAGACCCCGATAAACGGGACGAACCTCAAGGAGATCACCGACACGCCGGTTTCGACATTGCCCGCCTCGGACCGGCAAAGGCTCGAGGACGGGATAGAGATCACCGGGGACGCGGCGCTGGCGCGGATCATGCAGGATTACGGGAGCTGACCGCGCTTTATTTCAAAGTGAAACGACTATACCCGCCGCAGTTCCTCCACGGCGTTCCTGACAGCCTCCGCGCAGACGCGGGCCTCCTCCTCCGTGTTGTACCGGGAAAAGCTGAAGCGCACGGCGGATTCGCCCCGTTTGGCGTCCAGGCCGAGCCATTTCAGGTGGTTGCCGGTTTTCCGGCGGCTGGAGCAGGCCGCGCCCGTGGAGACGTACACGCCCCTCTCCTCCAGCGCGTGGACGAGCACCTCCGCCTTCACGCCGAGGAAGCTCATGTTCAGTATATACGGGGACGAGCGGATGGGGTCGCCGTTTATAAAGACCCCGTCCGTTCCGTCCGCCAGAGACATCAGAATTTTCCTGATATTCCGCGCGTTTTGCGCGGATTTTTCCATTTCGGGTAGCGCTTCCCCAATGGCGGCGGCGAACGCGGCGATACCGGGGGTGTTCTCCGTGCCGGGGCGAAAGCCGTTTTGCTGCCCTCCGCCGTAGAGCAGAGGCGCGAGCCTGACGCCGCCTCTCACGAACAGCGCGCCCGTCCCCTTCAGCCCGTGGAGCTTGTGCGCGCTTATCGAGTACAGGTCGACGTCTGTCAGGCCGACGCCCACCTTGCAGAAAGCCTGGACGCCGTCTATGTGCACGGCGGCCGAAGGGTTCGCCCTTTTCACGGCGGCGGCCAAGGCCCGGGCGTCGTTTATGGCGCCCGTCTCGTTGTTCACGTGGATGAAGCTGGCCAGGACAGTGTCCGGCCTGACCGCCGCCGCCGCCGCGGCGGGATCGAGCGCCCCGCCGCCGTCCGGCATAAGCCTGGTCACGGAGAAACCCTCGCTCTCGAGCGCGGTCACGGCCTGCGCCACGGAGGGGTGCTCCGCGGCGGAGGTCAGTATATGGCCGCCGAGCCGCCGCCTGGCGCGGGCGCAGCCCAATACGGCCAGGTTGTTCGCCTCCGTGCCGCCGGACGTAAAAACGACCTCCGGGGCGCGGCAGCCCAGCGCGGCTGCAACCCGCTCCGCCGCGGCCCTGACGGCCCGCTCCGCGTTAAGGCCCATGCCGTGGAGCGCCGAGGGGTTGCCGTAGTTCGCGGCGGACATTTCCGCCGCCGCCCCGGCCGCGCCCGGGGACGCGGGGGTGGAGGCCGCGTTGTCGAAATAGATGCTCATACCGTCTCCGCTTAAATTACGCAATGATAACGCTCTTTTTTTACTGCGAAAATGGTTTTGTAGGGAATGGTCTTGACCATTCCCTACCTGACAGCGCGGAACGGTGAAGGCCGATCCCTGCTTGAAGCGCGGAACGGTCAAGACCGTTCCCTACAAGTTTCGGTTCCCGCGGCGTAGGTTTCGGTTCGCCGCGGCGTAGGTTTCGGTTCGCGGTTGCGTAAGTTTCTGTATGCCTCGGCGTATGTCCCTTACACTTTGCGCCTTCACAATTCCCACTCGTATAAAATCATCGCCAACGTTGTCGCCCCGGCTGTTTCCGTCCTAAGGATCCTCGGCCCCAAAGTCACAGTTGCTATCCCGTTTTCCTGAAAAAGCCGCGCTTCGCTGTCGGAGAAGCCGCCCTCCGGGCCTATGAAAAACCCGACGCTGCGACATATTTTTTGTCTTAGCAGCGACTTGACGCTGTTATGTTTTTCGCCCTCGTAGGGCGCGAAGCGCAGTTCTTCCCGCGCGGCGGTGCCATTGGCCGAATCGGCGGCGGAGCCTTTGCTAAAGTCTTCGGCCGAATCCTCGCCGTTTTCTTTTCCATAATCCGCCGCGGAGTTTTTGCCGTAACCGGAAGCCCCGCGGGCTTTTCCGCCGAAGCTCCCGCCCAAAACCGCCTCTTCCAGCGTCACGATCCCCGCGATTTCCGGTATGATCCCCCGCATGGACTGCTTCGCGGCGGCCGCGGCGATCTTTTGCCAGCGATCCCGCTTGCGCGCCGCTCCTCCGGCCTCGGTCCTGACCACCGTGTTTTCCGTGATCACCGGCACGACCCTCGCCACGCCAAGCTCGACGCATTTTTGTATTATCGCGTCCATTTTATCCAGCTTCGGCAATGCCTGATACAAGGTCATACTTACGCCGGGCTCGTTTTCGCCGGGCAGCCGGCGCAGTATCTTAAAGCTCACCGAATCCCTGTTTTTCCCGATCTCCAGGATCTCGCACTCGTAGTCCCCGCCGCGGTCGTCGCCGATTATGTGCACGTCCCCGGCCTTGCCCCGGAGGACCCTCGCGATGTGCGCCGCGTCCCCGCCGGTCAGGAGGACGCGGCCGCTGGTCATGTTCCGGGGTTCGGCAAAAAATTTGGGCATTTATTTATCCTTTCTCAGCCTCATGCAATACCACTTGTCCCGCTCGGTGACCTCCTCGACGGCGAACCCGTCGCTCTCCAGCGCGGCCCTCACGCCGTCCAGCCGCTCGTCGATGATCCCCGAGACGACAAAGACCCCGCGCTCTTTGAGGCACGCCCGCGCGAATGTTCCCAGCGCGATCACGACGTCGGCTACGATGTTCATGAAAACGGCGTCATAGCGGTTTTCCCCGATGCGCTCCCGCATGGCGGCGTCGGTCAAAGCGTTCCCGCGGTAGACCGCGAGCCGCTCCGTGTCTATGCCGTTGAGCAAGGCGTTCTCCGTTACGATTTCGAGCACGCCCGGGTCTAAATCGCAGGAGACGCACGTCGTCCCCTCGAAAAGGAGCAGCGCGCAAAGCCCCAGGATCCCGCTCCCGCAGCCTATGTCCAGCAGGGCGTCCCCCGGCCCGACGGCCTTTTCGGCCTGCTCCAGGCAAAGCTGCGTCGTCTGGTGCAGACCGGTTCCGAAGACGCTGCCCGGGTTGATGGTGAACACGACGTCTCCGGGCGCAGGGGCGTATTCCTCCCAAAACGGGCGGATAACCAGCCTTTCGCCGACGCGGAACGGCTTGTAGTATTTTTTCCAGGCGTCCAGCCACTCCGTGTCGTCCACGTTTTGCGCGGTCAAAACCAGTGTGCCCGGGTCAAAGCCCAGATCGGCGGAGCGAAGGGATATGAGGTTGTTCCTGACGTCGGTGAGCGTCTCGCTGCCCATGGGCGTGGCCGCCACGTAGAACGTGACCTTGGCCGGCAGCGGCGCGGCGTTCATCAGCGCCTCGTCCACATAGTCCCACCGGCCTTCGGCGTGGGACAGGAAATTCCGCATGTCCGCGCTGTCGCCGATCTCCGCCTCGTTCACCCCGCACTCCGCCAAAACCGCCGTCACGAGCTCCACGCCCTCGGAGGACGTCTCGATGTCGGCCCGTATCCATTCCATAAAATCACGCCCGCTCCCGTTGCGTTTATATATACCGGATGTATACCGGATGTAGAAAACATTTGCCGACGACTAGCCGATTCGCCGAACGTTTCAGCGGCGAATCAGCGACAGAGGAGGCTAATGTTTTCGCGCTCCGGTATATATAAAATGATATGATTCGGGGACGGATTTGTCAAGTCGCCTGAATCTTCCGGGTGCAGCAAATTTACGGCAAATTTACGCGGGAATCGTAGGGGACGCCCCCTGGGCGTCCCGTTACCTGAATCTGCCGACAACTGCGGGACGCCGAGGGTATCATTCTACAATGTACAACCGTCATTCTGAGCGCAGCGAAGAATCTTTAAGACCCTTCGCTTGCGCTCAGGGTGACAGTCGATGGTGTTGTACATTAGGGAACAGCCAAGGGCGGCGCGGGACGCCGGGGGCGGCAGGGGACGCCGGGGGCGGCGTCCCCTACTGTATTATTGCGTATCCTACGAAAATTTGCCGTAAATTTGCTGTGCCAGTACAGCAATTTTTCATGGGAATCGTAGGGGACGCCCCCCCTGGGCGTCCCGTTACCTGAATCTGCCGACAACTGCGGGACGCCGAGGGGGCGTCCCCTACGATTTTCCTATGATATACCACGAAAATTTGCTGCACCCGCCCGGGCAGGTCAGTCTAAATTCCATGAATTTACCTATTACAGCGATGAATAATTGTAGGGCGGGGGCTCTGCTCCCGCCGTAAACCACAAATTGTAGTTGAGTATCGTCAGAAATAGATCAAAAGCGGCAGGAGACGAGCCCCTGCCCTATACCGCTTAACCACATAAATCTACAACGGAAATGTCGAAACAACCCAGCGTCCGCAAGGTTTTTTCTAGGCTCCAGGCTCTAGTTTCTGCAGTTATCCAGTATACATGTGGTTTGTGCATTTCTCCATAAATTAGACTGACATGCCGCCCGGAAAATTTTCCTTGACAAATCCCGGGCAGCAATGATAATCTAACAAACGCCGGTCAAAAAAACGCCGGTCAAAAAGCGGTCAAAGCGCGAACGCCTGCCAGAAGCGCCGTGCCGGGCATGAAGCGAACGCCGGCTAAAAGCGTCGGGCGGGGAGTATCGCGAACGCCGGCCGAAACCGCCGCGTCCGCGGCATTCCCGTAACAACGCCGCGTCCGCGGCACAGCGGAAAATAACGCCGCGTCATCCGCGAAATCTCAAAGGAGGCTGCATTACATGCCGTTTATACGCGACCAACGGATCATCGCACGAAAAATCCCAGCCGGCTCAGCCGGTTCCGAAAACATATAATACCGGCGAGCAGCGGTACGGATCGCGGCGCGTTATGCCGGCAAAGGCGTTTCGATGGAAAGCCTTTGCGCATGGCGCGCGGGAGCCTGACGGTCAGGCTCTTTCCGGGTGAACAAGCGCATCCCGTGATTTTGGAACTTATACCGGTTCCTTATTCCGAAATCACTTAAGGTGTGCCGGTTCTTCCGGGCGGCGGCATCCGGCGCTTTGCGCCGGACGCCAGTCGCGCCGATACAGGGCAGGCTCTCCCGGTGTCTTTACACGGAGATAAACCGCGCGATTCGCGCGGCTTTTTTATTCCAGGCCGCGAAAAGATATTCACTGAGTATAGTTCATGCGGCATTGCGGAGGTATTGATGGCCAGAAAAATATTTTACGTCCCGTCATATATGGAGCCGGCTTTCCTTAAGGCCGGCGTGGACGCGTCCGTCTTAGTCTACGCGGCGCACACGGACATGGAGCCGGACGGCTCCTTTTCGGACGCGTACTGCGCCGTCTCGCGGGACGCGCTCTATATCCTCTACGGCAAAGAGGGCGTGGTGCGCATGGAGGGCGCGCGCCGCATAGTCGCGTCCTACGAGCCGAAGCGCCTGGAAACTTATCCCCTGGCGGGGCTCGGCGCGCTCGAGTGCGAAAAGCTGTTGACCACCGGGCGGCTCTGGGCGACGCATAAAAAATACGAGGACTCCGCCGGCGGCAAAAACGCCGATAAAGTCAACCACGGCGAAAACGCCGATAAAATCAGCTCCGGAAAAGACGCCGGCGCCGGCAACCCCGACCCCGAGCTTCTCCTGTGCTTCTCGATAGGCTGCCTCCCCTACGTCGAGCGCCTGATAAAGGCCGCGAAGAACCTGGCCGCGGATTCGGACGACCCGCTCCGGGAAATCCTGACCGACGAGGAGCTTTTCTGCCCCAAGTGCGGCTCGCGCTACCCGGAGCCGGACAGGAAGCTCTGCCCGAAGTGCATGGACAGGATGTCGCTGTCCAGGCGGCTGCTGGGCTTTTTCAGGAACTACCGCAAGCGTATGGCGCTGATAATGAGCGTCATAATTCTTAGCACGGCGGCCTCGATCTTCGTGCCGCTCGTCAGCTCGCGGATGCTCTTCGACGACGTGCTGACCGAGGGCGGCCGCTACTACGGCCTCGTCGGCCGCGCCGTGCTTCTGATCTTCGGCGTGCGTTTGCTGGGCGCCGCCCTGAATATGCTGTATACATACGTTCTGGCGCGCGTCGTCCCGTGGATAATCTACGACCTCAAAATGAAGATATTCGAGGCGATGCAGCGGCTCTCCGTCGGCTTCTACACCTCCAAGCGCACGGGCCAGGTGATGAACCGCGTCGTGCGCGACGCCAACAACATCTACTGGTTCTTCGTGGACGGCCTGCCGTTTGTCATAGTCAACATCCTCCTGTTCGCCGGCGTGGTCGCCGTGATGTTCGCGCTGAACGTCCGGCTGGCGGCGATATGCCTGGCCATCGTCCCGATAGCCGTGACCATGTTTCGGGCGCTCCAGGGCTTCTTCCGCCGGCATAACCACAAGAGCTGGGTCTACGGCTCCCAGCTCAACTCCATGGTCAGCGACTCCGTGAACGGCCAGCGCGTCATCAAGGCCTTCGCCCGCGAGGACGAGGAGTCCGGGCGCTTCGCGGCCCTGGGCGGCAAGGAGGCCAAAATCAACAACCGCATGATAAACATGGGCTACACGGCGTTCCCGCTGATCTACACGTTCATGTTCCTGGGCCAGGTGGCCGTGACGGCCATAGGCGGGATGATGGTGCTCCGTCATCAGCTTACGATAGGCACTTTGCTGACGTTCATCGCGTACCTCGGGATGCTCTATGGGCCGCTGGAGTTCATGTCGTGGGTGTCCAACTGGTGGGCCAGGTGCATGGACTCCGCCCAGCGCGTGTTCGAGATAATCGACGCGAAGCCCGACGTGGCCGAGCCGGCCGACCCCGCGCCGATCACGGACATCAGCGGCGGCATAGCCGTGAAAAGCGTCTGGTTCGAGTACGAGGCGGCGACGCCGATTTTGAAGGGCCTGGACCTCCGCGTGGAGGCCGGCAGGCTGCTCGGCGTCGTCGGCAAGACGGGCGCGGGCAAGAGCACTTTGGCTAACCTGATCGCCAGGCTCTACGACGTGAAGGAGGGGGCGGTCGAGATCGACGGCGTGGACGTCCGGCGCATCCCGCTGAAGCTCCTGCGCCGCAGCATCGGCATCGTCTCCCAGGAGATATACCTCTTCATCGGCTCCATCGCCGACAACATCCGCTACGCCAGGCCGGACGCCTCCCTGGAGGACGTGATCCGCGCCGCGAAGGCCGCCAGCGCCCACGAGTTCATCATGAACCTGCCCGACGGCTACGAGACGCGCGTAGGCGCGGGCGGCCAGGACCTCTCCGGCGGCGAGCGCCAGCGCCTGTCCATCGCGCGCACCATCATCCAGAACCCGAAGATACTGATCCTGGACGAGGCGACCGCCGCCATGGACACCGAGACGGAGGCCGCCATTCAGGCGTCCCTGACGAAGCTCCAGCGCGGCCGTACCACCATCGCCATCGCCCACCGCCTCTCGACGCTCCGCGACGCGGACAGCCTTGCGGTCATCGACAACGGCAAAATCGTCGAGAGCGGGACGCACGCTGAGCTGATGGAGAAGAAGGGCGAGTACCACAAGCTGTACACGATACAGATGGAGGGCTTGAAAATCATAAATATGGACGCGGCCGTCTGACGAGGGAAACGTTATTTTCGGAGGTATGCCAAAATGAGCGAATTGCAGGATATTATCGACAAGAATCAAAAACGTTGGGAAAACGAGGTCAAATCAGGCGGGTGTTATACGACACCTGATTTGAACTTAAATACGGATTTACTGAATAAGTTTGCAAGTGGCGAATTGTTTTTTTGGAACGCCCCCGACGCCAAAATAAACAATCCCTTGCTTAAAAAAATCCGTGAATATGAATATGCGGATATAAAAGGGAAAAAGGTGCTTTGT
>WQUN01000245.1 GCA_009782085.1 Bacillota bacterium | reverse complement strand
GGCTACGGCCCCGACTACGGCCCCGTTCGCGGCCACGACTATGGCCCTAACCGCCAACCCGGCCCCAACTGCAACCCCGGCTATGGCCCCGACTACGGCCCCGGCCGCCAACCTGTCCCAGACTGAGGCCCCGGCTATGGCCGCGGCTGCTGCCCCGACCGCAACCCCGGCTACGGCCCCGACTGCCGGCCCAGCCCCAACCGCCGACTCAACCCCGGCCGCCGCGCCAGTCCTGGCTCCCGGCGACCCCGAGTTCGAGGCCGAGGCCGCCCGCGTCAGGCGCGTCGCGGCCTTTCTCCGCGGCTACCGGACGGACGTCGAGTCGCGCAAGAAGGAAATCGACGACCTTGTGGCCTACGACCTCAAGCACTTCCGCGATACGGACACGAACCAGTATATCGAGCTGGTCATGAACACGGACATCCAGGCCTATCTGGCCGGGAAGGTCAAAGACGTCCAAATGGCTCTGGACAAGCCGTACTTCGCCAGGGTCGACTTCACCGAGCGCGGCGGCCCGCAAAACCCCGCGCAGCCCGCCCAAAACCCCGTGCAAAGCTCTGTCGACTTCACGGAGCGCGGCGGCCCGCAAAACCCCGCGCAAAGCCCCGCGCAGCCCGCGCAAAGCCCCGCCAAAAACCCTGTGCAAAGCTCTGTCGACTTCACGGAGCGCGGCAGCCCGCAAAGCCCCGCGCAAAACCCCGCGCAAAGCTCTGTCGACTTCACGGAGCGCGGCGGCCCGCAAAGCCCCGCGCAAAACCCCGCGCAGCGCCTGTATATCGGCAAAATGTCGCTGATGGACGACGCGACGCGGGAGATGCTCATCACGGACTGGCGCGCGCCGGTGTCGTCGCTCTACTACGAGGGCAGGGTCGGGGAAAGCTCCTACGAGTGCCCGGACGGGCTGATAACCGGCGAGATCAGCCTCAAGCGGCAGTATACGATAGAAAAGGGCGTCCTGCGCGGCATGACGGACGTGGACGTCACGACCAACGACGACTTCCTCCAGGCCGCCCTCGGCGCGAGCAAGGACAAGCGCCTGAAGGACATCGTCTCCACGATCCAGGCGGAGCAGAACCGCATCATCCGGGCCGACCCGTTCCGGCCGCTGGTGGTCCAGGGCGCGGCCGGCAGCGGCAAGACCACCATCGCCCTGCACCGCGTAGCCTGGCTGCTGTACACCCACGGCGGCAGCATGAAGGCGCGCGACATCATGATCATGGCCCCGAACAGGATTTTTCTGAGCTATATCTCGGAGGTCCTGCCCGACCTCGGCGTCGAAAACGTCCTCCAGACGACCTTCGAGGACTTCGCCCTCGGGTATATCGGCCGGAAGCTCAATGTCAGCCCGCCGGCAAGCGTGTTGGCCGCGGCCGTCAACGCCGGGGATTACGGCTCCCCGCGCCTGAGGGCTGCGGGGCTGAAGTCGTCCCTCCGGTTCAAGGCCGTGATGGAGAAATACTGCGGCCTTATCACGCGCAATATGGTCCCGAAGGACGATTTCGAGGCGGACGGCTACGTCATAATCCCGCGGGAGGAGATCTCGCGGCTGCTGCTGAAGGAGTACGCGTACCTGCCGCTCTCCGCCAGGGCGGGCGAGCTGAGGAAGAACCTGCGGAGCGCCCTCTGGCGGGCCAAGCCCGGCATCCTCAAGGAAATCGACGAGAAGTACGATAAAATGAAGAACGAGCTGAAAAAGCAAACGCCGGACGGAGACGAGCGCCGCGCCCTGATAATCGCCCTGTTGGACGAGAGGGACGCGAAAACCGAATCGTTCACGCGCAAGTCCAAAACGGCGGTCGGCGGCTATCTGCGCAAGATACGGCTGGAGGACGCGGTCTGGTATTACAAGCGGCTGTTCGGGAGCGACAGGCTGCTCCGCTTCCTCGGGCAGGGGATATTCACCGGGGAAGAGCTCGCCCTCGTCAAGGACGTCACCGGAGAGGACCTGCGAAAGGGAAAGTTCGGGGCGGAGGACCTCCCGCCGCTGATGACGCTGAAAAACAGGCTCTATTCCGAGGAGGACAGGACGGACGCCAGGCACATAGTGGTCGACGAGGCGCAGGATTACAGTTTGTACCAACTGGCAATACTAAAAGATATTTTGAAAAGCGAATCATTTTCACTTCTAGGGGACTTGCGCCAGGGCATATATTCTTATAAGGGCGTCACCGACTGGAAAAACGTGACGGAGGGAATATTCGGCGGCAGGGCCGCGTTTCTCACTTTGGAGCAGAGCTACCGGACGACCGTCGAGATCATGGACGCGGCGAACCGGGTCATGGCGGGGACGGACATCCCGGCCGCGCCGGCGAGGCCGGTGCTCCGCCACGGGAGCCCCGTGCGCGTACGCCGGGCGGGGAGCCTCCCGGAGCTGGCCGGGGAGATCGACGCGCGCGCGGGGGAGTTCCTGGCCAAGGGGCTCCGCTCCGTCGCGGTGATAGGCAAGACCGCCGGGGAATGCGCGGCGCTGAAAAAACTGCTGAAAATAAAGATACAGCATATAACCGGCGCGGAGACGGCCTACGAGGGGGGCTGCGTGCTTCTGCCGTCGTATCTGGCCAAGGGCCTGGAGTTCGACGCCGTTTTGATAGCCGACGCGGGCCCGCGCGGCTACGGCGAAGCCCCGCAGGAGAGGAAGCTGCTGTACGTCGCGATGACCAGGGCGCTGCATGAGATGGAGGTTTTTGAGCTGTAAGCGGATCCTCTTGCTTTCCCGGAAAACTTATTATATACTTCTTAAAAATATGGCCGCCTATTTCCCGGCGGTCAAAAATAAAAATATGAAAGGGCGGTAAAAGTATGGTAAGCAACGTCAAAAAGTATTGCGCCGAGGCGATAGGAACGGCGGTACTCGTGTTCATGGGCTGCGGGGCGGCCGTGTTCCTCGGCGCCGACGCCTCCGGCGGGCATCTGGCCGTGGCGCTGGCGTTCGGCCTGTCCATCGTGGCGATGGCCTACGTGATCGGCAGCATCTCCGGCTGCCACATCAACCCGGCGGTGTCCCTGGCGATGTTCATGGACAAGAGGCTCAGCCTGAAGGACTTCATCGGCTACGTCGTCGCGCAGATCGTCGGCGGCGTGGTCGGCGCGGCTTTGCTGAAGTGGATCGCGTGGTTCGCGGGCTTTGACAAGACCGGCGCTCTCGGGTCCAACGGGGTATCGGTCGTCGGAGTCGGCGGCGCGCTGGTCGTGGAGATCGTGCTTACGTTCATCTTCGTGCTCGTCATTCTGGCCGTGACCTCCGACCCGGCCAAGGGCGGCCTCGCCGGCATCGTCATCGGCCTGACGCTGACCTTCGTGCACATAGTCGGCATCCCGCTGACCGGCACGTCCGTGAACCCGGCCCGCAGCATCGGCCCGGCCCTCTTCGCCGGCGGCGACGCGCTGAAAAGCCTCTGGGTGTTCATTTTGGCCCCGCTGGTGGGCGCGGCGATAGCCGCGATAGTCTGGGCCGCGTTCAGGGAGAGAAGAGCGGCGAGGTAATACTGATTCCGGATTAAAATATCGACCATAAGAGGCCCCCTGAACGCGAAACCGTTCCGGGGGCCTTTTTGGTATATATTCCTGAGACGCGGGTCAAGTATATATTCCTGTGACGCGGGTCAAATTAATGTTGTCCGAAACGCGGCATAAAAAATGGTGTTAGTCGGAAATAAGGTTGAATTGCCAAATAGTCAAAACATACAGTAGGGCGGGGGCTTGCCCCCGCGGAACTCCCGTATGACCGCATGGCGCGGCGGGGGCAAGCCCCCGCCCTACAAATGCGGCGCATCATTCAATATAAAAAGCTATGTTTCTTATGCATTTAGTATTATCAACCTTAATTTCCGACTAACACCTAAAAAATAGACCTGTATTCATATTAATTCCGGATTGATTATACCGGATGCGGAAAACACTTGCCGGCGACGTGGCAGAGGAGGCCAATGTTTTCCGCATCCGGTATAGAATCAGTATGGGGGAAGGTGTTCATATGTCATGGGATCCGTCGCTTAACACGGGCATTGAGGAAGTCGACAATCAGCACATGAAACTGCTGGAAACGATCGAGCGGCTAGCGGAAGTGAATTCAAGAGAGGACGAGCGGGACGCTCTCGAGTCGATCTTGGTTTTTCTGGAAGGATATGTGATCAACCATTTCGCGACCGAAGAGGAATTGCACAAAGTCTACGATTATCCCAAACGCGATCTCCACAAGCATTTGCACGATGATCTGATCAAAGATATGGAGGATTTGAAAGTCCGGATCGACGAAGAGGGCCTGTCGCCCGAGGTGATGAAGGAAACCAACGAGTTTTTGATGAGCTGGATAATCAATCACATCAGCAACTCGGATATGGATTTTGCCGGGTATTACAGGAGCGTGACCGTAGGAGCGTGACCGCGAAGGAGCGTGAGCGCGTCGCAGCGTAACCGTAGGAGCGTGACCGCGTTGGAGCGTGACCGCGTCGGAGCGTGACCGCGTTGGAGCGTGACCGTAGGAGCGTGACCGCGAAGAAGCGTGACCGCGTAGGCGCGTGAGCGCGTCGGAGCGTGAGCGCGTAGGAGCGTGACCGTAGGAGCGAGAGTGCGTCGGAGCGTAAGAGCGTAGGAGCGTGACCGTAGGAGCGTGACCGCGTAGGAGCGTGACCGCGTAGGAGCGTGAGCGCGTAGGAGCGTGACCGCGAAGGAGCATGACCGCGTAGGAGCGAGAGCGCGTCGGAGCGTAAGCGCGTCGGAGCGTGACCGTAGGAGCGTGACCGCGTAGGAGCGTGACCGCGTAGGAGCGTGAGCGCGAAGGCCCCCAAAACCGAAAAATCGGTTCGGGGGCCTTTTGACCGTTTGCCGGCGGATTACGCGTTTTTCAGCATATCCGCCAAACTTTCCGCTAATGCGTCCGCGATTTGCTGCGGCATGGAGGTATCCAAGTTTTCCAGGATTTCCTGTATCCACCGGAACTTGTCCTTGACTGGCAACCGCTCCTGCCGCATAAGGTTGTCGTAGAATTTCTCCAGCATCCGCAGAACCTGCTGGTTCGTGGCCTCGCGGCTTTGAACCACGGCGGCGATGGCTTCCGCCTTCGCCCCGCCGTCCCCGTTGTAAATCGAGCCGTCGCCTATGTGGCCGGGCGTGTCAGTGTCCATGCTCTTAAGGGCGTCCAGGCTCTCCCGTATATACGCCGTGTCGCCGATGATCCTGTCCATCCGCGCCAATATCCCGGCCGGCGTGATTCTTTCCTCCCCGGCGTGGGCGTTCTCCCGCTCCGCCTCTTTCGGAATGACGGGTTCACGCCCCGGCCTTGGCCCGTTGTCTTTCGGCGCGTCCGGCGCCGCCGCCGCCGTATTGTTCATATAGAACTCCTCCAAATGTCCGGGAGGGCGCGCCAGGCATATCGTATGTTCGTTCAAAAAGCGCGCCCTGCCTTGTTTTACGAGCGATTTCGCCCGTTTGGGATAGGTTGCGCCGTAATCGTTTCGCCGGTCGTCCACGACCGCTATGTTTTTTGCCATGGGCGCCGTCCCCCGCCGTGAAATATGCCGGAGCGCGAAAACATTGGCCTCGCCGATTCGCCGCAGAAGCGTTCGTCGAATCGGCTCGTCGTCGGCAAATGTTTTCTGCATCCGGTATTAGTCCCGCCGAAACCCGCAAGCCGCGTTTCGGCGCAAGCCGCGTTTCCACGCAAGCCGCGTTGCGCCGCAAGCCGCGTTGCGCCGCAAGCCGCGTTGCGCCGCAAGCCGCGTTGCGCCGTCATCCTGAGCGGAGCGAAGGATCTTTCGCCGATTCAAAAACAAGATTCTTCGGCTGCGCCTCAGAATGACAGACGGAGCTTTCGCGGATACAGACGGAGTTTACGCGGATACTCCAATCTGGACGCCGTTTTTTTCCATGGGCGCCGTCCCCCGTCCATATGAACAGTCTACAGCCGTTTCGCCCGCGTGTCAATATTTGTATGGTCATTCTGTCTCCGATTTGTTATATTACGTGATTATTACTTGATTGATTTGAGAAAACTAACGTGTTACTATAAAAAAGTCCGGGGGACGGACTCCGTTGTTTGGCGCGGAATGGTCCGCATGAAAATGACATTTGCGTTACGCGCCGATTTCCCGGAACACTTCGCGCGGACCGGCGTTATGAAAGCGAAGAGATTTTACAGAGATATTATCAAGGGGAGGTATTAAGTATGAAAAAGAAACTGGCAGTTATGGCCTCGGCGGTTCTGCTCTACTGCGTGATCGCCGCGCCGGGCGTCTTTGCCGCCGTCGCCGACATGGGCGCGGTCTATTACACCGACATCAAGGCCACCATCAACGGCTCGCCCGTGCCCTACATCTCCGTTTCCGTGAACGGGAACGCCGGGGTGGGCACCGTCGCCGTCACAGACCTGACAAATTACGGTTTTGACGTGGCCGTCAACGATTCGGCCAAAACGGCCACCATCACGTTCAACCCCAACAAGGCCACCACGCCTCTGCCCGTCGTCGAGGCCACCGGAAAGCCGGGCAACGTCGCCTACCGCTACTTCTCGACGGACTGGAAGGTCTACGTCGCCGGCTCTTCGGTACCCTGCTACAACGTGGCGTCCCGCCTGTCGATCAAGTTCGGCGACCTCGCGGCCTTCGGCTCCTACGCCTGGAACGGCGGGGCCAGGGTGTCCGCCTTCACGACCAGCGTCGCCTCCAACCCGAATCCCCCGCCGGCGTCCTCCTACACCGTCAGCGGCAGGGTGACGGATCAGTCCACGGGCGCGGTCATCTCCGGCGCGACGGTCTCGCTCTACGTCAACGGCGTGATCGCGCAGCAGAAGCTCTCCGACAACAACGGCAACTTCTCGTTCACCGGCGTGGCCCCCGGCTCCAACTGCAACATAGAGGTCGGTTATCCGGCGATGGGCTACGGGACCTCCAAATCGGCCGGGTTCACGGTCAGCGCCAATGTCACGGGCCTCGCGGCGGCGCTCCAGAAGACCGTCAACGCGTCCCTGACGGGCTATGTGACCAGTTCCGCGAACAACGCGGCGATTTCAGGCGCGTCGCTGACGCTCAAAAACTCCGCCGGTACGACCGTCGGAACCGCCACGACCGACGCCTACGGGGCGTACACGATAACGGGCGTCGCGGCGGGCAGCTACTCGCTTAACGTCACGGCGGCCGGGTACGGCTCCAACGCCGTGTCGGTCACGCTCAGCGGGGTCGCCCTCCGTCAGGACGTCAAGCTGTCGAGGACGGGTTACGCCATCAACGGCACGGTCAACCTCGGCTACGCCAGCGTCGGCGCGAACGTGAACAACATCCAGATCAAGCTCTACATCAACGGCATAAACGCCTCCAACGTCGTGGACACGACCTATACCAACAGCAGCGGCGTCTTCACCTTCTCCGGGCTGGCCAACGGGGTTTACTACGCCGTGGCGACCGCGTCGCAGTACGGCTACTTCGGCGACAGCAGTTCCGGGCAGATAATCATTAACAACAACGACGCGACGGCGAGGATAATCCTGCAGGCGGGCGGCGCGACGCTGACCGGCCAGGTGCTCGTGCCCAGCGGCGTCTACCTCGACGGCAGCACCGTCATCGCCGCCGCCTACGACTACAACAACGGCAACCCGGTCAGGCTGAGCGGGGATATAAACGTGACCATCCCGAACCGCGTCGGCAACGTTTCGGTGACTTCCGACAAGTTCGGCGTGCCGGTCTATCAGTTCAGCGGCTCCAAGAGCGTCTTCGTGCAGATAACGTACCGGTACAGGCTGTCCAACTCGGGAAATTATACGCAGGCGACGGCGCAGTCCCAGAACGTCCTTATGTCCGGGAACCAGAACTACTCGACGGACGTGGGCACCATAACGCTGGATCAGTCCTTGGTCTACACCGTGTCCGGAACCATAAACGGCATACCGGCGGGCAGGAACGCGACAATCTATCTGGATAACAACAATTACTACAACTCCACCCAGAATTACTCGGTCACAGTCTACAATAACGGCTCATATATGATCTCCGGCGTGCCCAACGGCAATTATACGCTGTACGCCGTCATGAACGACAGCAGCCTGCTGCAGACCGACACGCTGCCCGTCCAGGTGACCAACAACGACGTCAGCGGCAAAAACCTGACGTTCGCGACGCAGACGGTGACGGTCACCGGCACGGTGGTCGACGCGTTGGGCACCAAATTGGCCAATGTCGACGTGGGAATCATGGGGAACGGCTTCTCAACCGTCGTGAAAACAGACGGCCAGGGCGTCTACAGGATCCCCAACGTCCCCGCTTCCACAACCGGCGTCGCCATTAACTACGCGCTGACATTCGCCCTGAACAATCTGACCAAGAGCAGCACTGTGTCGGTCAATACCACCAATGTCACGGTGCAGCCGTTTACGTTGTCATAAATCAACGGAATTATGCGAATCGGTTTATAAGGACATTAAAAATAATAAACTTCTTCGGAAATTGGCGCTTGTCATTCTGAGCGAAGCGAAAAATCTTGATTTTAGGACCCTTTGCTACGCTCAGCTGATAACGATAAATCAATTTCCGAAGAAGTCTAATAAACCAAGGCTTTTCAGCCTTGGTTTATTTTTGGATAAACGCGGTTTCGCGGGGCGGGCACGACAACGCATGAATGTATTTCCGCGTAAAATTAGAATTCCTTTTGTTGTAGGGCGCGCCGACCCCGGCGCGCCGTTCCGCTCAATCGGGCGCTGTTTGCAATGAATATGTTGCAAGCACGGCGCGCCGACCCCGGCGCGCCATTCCGCTCAATCGGGCGCTGTTTGCAATGAATATGTTGCAAGC
>WQUN01000244.1 GCA_009782085.1 Bacillota bacterium | reverse complement strand
CAAATTCGCGAACTCAAATCACTTTCCCCCAAAAAACTCCCGCGCCGTCTCCAGCCTCTTTCTTAGCGACGTGTACCTGTTTATCTCCCTGTCGTTGTCCACCATCCCGTACAGCGTCTCCGGAATCCCCACTATCACGGCCATGCGCTTCGCGCGGGTCACGGCCGTGTAGAGCAGGTTCTTCGAGAGAAGCATCGGCGGGCCGCTGTGTATCGGGATTATCACGACCTTGTACTCGCTGCCCTGGGACTTGTGGATGGTTATCGCGTAGGCCAGCTCCAGCTCGTCCAGCTGAGAGAAGTCGTAGTCCACGACGCGGCTGTCGTCAAAGGCCACCGTCACCGTCTCCTCCGCGTCGTCGATCTTCCGGATGACCCCGCCGTCGCCGTTGTACACGCCGAGGCCCTCGTCCACCACGCAGCCGCTCTCGTACACCTTCCACATCAGGGAGTAGTTGTTCCTGATCTGCATGACCTTGTCGCCCTCGCGGAAGACCGCGTCGCGGAACTCCTTCTCGCGCTTGCCCGGGGACGGCGGGTTAAGGCTCTCCTGCAGCGTCCGGTTCAGGCCGGCCACGCCCAGCTGGGACTTGCGCATCGGCGTTAGCACCTGGATGTCCGTCAGCGGGTCGCAGGAAAAATAGCCGGGGATCCGGCGGGTTATCAGCTCCACGACGGCCGAGACGACGCTCTCCCGGGAGAGCCTTTTGATGAAGAAAAAGTCGCTGTCCTTCCCGTTCAAAACGGGGTACTCCCCGCGGTTGATCCTGTGCGCGTTCATGACTATGGCGCTCTCCTGGGCCTGGCGGAAGATCTCCGTCAGCCGCACGACCTTCACGCAGCCGCTGGCGATGACGTCCTTCAGGACGTTTCCCGGGCCGACCGACGGGAGCTGGTCCGCGTCGCCCACGAGGATCAGGCGGGTGCCGGGCGCGACGGCCTTGAGCAGGCTGTTCATCAGCAGGATGTCCACCATCGAGCTCTCGTCCACTATCAGCGCGTCAATCTCCAGGGGGCGGTTTTCGTCCCGCTGGAATGTCTGCCGGCCGGCGTCCTCCGAAATGCCCGCGACTTCCAGCAGCCTGTGGATCGTCCCGGCGTCCTTGCCCGTGGCCTCGGACATGCGCTTGGCCGCCCGGCCCGTCGGCGCGGTCAGCCCGACCTTCAGGCCGTCCTTTTCCATGATGCCGATGATCGCGTTGATGCAGGTCGTCTTTCCGGTGCCGGGGCCGCCGGTTATGACCAGCACGCCGTTGTATATGGCCTCCTTCACGGCCTCCCTCTGCTCCAGCGCCAGCGTCAGCCCGGATTTTTCCTCCGCCGCGGTTATTTCGGCCTCGATTTCCTCGGTTTTTTTCCGGATTATGCTGGACGGGGTGATCTCCGCGAGGGCCGTCAGCCTCTTGGCGACGGACTTCTCGGCGTTATAAAACATTTGCAGATACACGGCCCGGCCGCCGTTATCGAGCCTGTCCAGGCTGACCGCGCCCTCGAGCCGCATCCCGGCCAGAACCGTCTCCAGCGTCTCCTCCGGGATGCCCGTCAGCGCCGCGGTCTCCTCCATCAGCAGGCTTTCGGGCAAAAAGACGTGCCCGTTGGACGACGCCTCGTACAAAACGTGCCTCAGCGCCGCCCTGGCGCGGAACGGCGAATCGAACGCCACGCCGGCCCTGAAGGCGATCCCGTCGGCGGTCTTGAAGCCTATGCCGTATATCTCCTCCGCGAGCTTGTACGGGTTGGTCTTCACCACGTCCGCCGCGGCCGCGCCGAAGCGCTTGTATATCTTCACCGCGAAATGCGCGGACACGCCGTATTCCTGGAGGAACATCATCACGCGCCTAAGGCCCTGCTGCTCCGCGAAGGCCGCGCCGATGGACATGGCGCGCGACAGGGAGACGCCCTTTATCTCGGCGAGCCGCTCCGGTTCCCGTTCCATTATGTCAAAGGTATTTTCCCCGAAAAGCGCGGTGATCTTCCTGGCCGTGGGCGCGCCGACGCCCTTCAGGACGCCGGAGCCCAGGTATTTTTCGATGCCCCGGACGGTATTGGGGACCATGCGCTCGCAGGTTTCGACGCTAAGCTGGAGGCCGTAGCGCGGGTTCGTCACGTAGGCGCCCGTCAGGGCGAGGCGTTCGCCGGGCCGGAGCTGGCTTACGTTTCCGACGCAGGTTATCTCGTCCATGTCCTCGCCGTCCCCGATGACCGAAAACACGGTAAACCCCGTGTCCTCGTTGGCAAATACGACGGTCTCGACGGTTCCTTCCAGTTTTGCCGGCTGTTTCACCGGTTCGGCGGCTGTTTGGCTTCTCATTCGTTTGCGCCCAGTTTCCTGTTGAATTTGTTCATCGCGAAATCGGCCCCTTGGGACAGTATGTCCTCCACGGCCTCCGCGGCCTTGGTGACGCCGGCGATCCAGCCGTCCAGCTCGTCCTTCCGGAACTGGCTCAGAACGTAGTCCGCCAGAACGAGCCGCTCCGGCTTCTCCCCTATCCCGACGCGCACGCGGGCGAATTCGTCCGTCCCCAGGTGATACAGGATGTTCTTCATGCCGTTGTGCCCGCCGGCGCCGCCCTGTTTGCGCACGCGCACGTCGCCGACCGGCAGGGCGCAGTCGTCGTATACCACGACGAGCTCCCCCGGCGTGAGCCTGTACCAGGCCAGAACGTCGCGGACGCACTCGCCGCTGAGGTTCATATATGTCTGCGGCTTGAGCAGCAGGACCTTTTTCCCGCCGATAAAGCCCTCTCCGGCGAAAGCGCGGAACTTCGCCCTGTTTATCGGGACGCCGTGGTCGCAGGCCAGCTTGTTTACGACCTCAAAGCCCGTGTTGTGCCGCGTGTTCTTGTATTCCTTTTCAGGATTGCCGAGGCCGGCGATTATGGTCATGCGCATTTCCTTTCGGGTGACGCGGATTTGCCGGGGACGAATACCCTGTTCCCGTACAAGGATTATACACGGATTTTCGGAATATATAAAGTCGTTTTCCCCCTGTCGAAAATAGTTGTTAAAAAAATGTAAAAGAAATATAAAAAGTTGTTGCATAGTTGTTACGGATATGTTAAGATAAAAAACATAAAGGAAATCAATGGATATGCCGGATGCTGAAAACATCCGCCGCCGGCGACGAACGTTTCCGCGCCGGACCGGCGGCCGGGGTTCCCGCGTTCCGGAAGAGATTGCCCGGCGACGGGCTACAGAAAAATTTTGGGGGATATGGAATGAGAAGAAAAAGTCTGATCGCGATTTTCATCGCGGTTTTGTTCACCGCAATTTACATCTCGCCGTTTTCGGCGGCCGCCTCCACGTATAAGCTGGTCACGCTGGAGGACGGGGATTTCTACAAGGCGTGCACGACCGTGGCGGATACCGTCGCCGACCTGCTCAAGGAAAACGGCGTGACGCTGGAGGACAGGGACACGGTCAATTTCGGCCTGGCCGAACCGCTGGTACAGGGCATGGAGATCGTAGTCAGCAGAGGCTTCTACGTCAAACTGATCGTGGACGGGGCCGAGGAACAGCTCAAAATCTCCGCCGGCACGCAGATGGGCCCTCTGGTCCTGGCTTTGCAGAAAGAACGCGGCAAGACCTTCGACTATGCCGAAAGCCCCGCCAGGTACATCCGGAAAGGGGACGTGCTGAACCTCTCGTCGCTTACGGAGAAAACGGTCACCTACACCCGGATAATCCCCTTCGACAGCGAATACGTCGACGCGCCCTCCCTCGACGTGGGCGTCACCGAGGTCGCGCAGGCCGGGGTCACGGGCGAGTGCGAGATAACCGAGGTCGTGACGTATTCCGGCGGCATGGAAGTCTCGCGGGCGCAGAAGTCCGTCACGGTCACTAAGGAGCCGGTCAAGGAGATCGTCAATGTCGGCGTCAAGCTGGCCCCCGAAAACTCGGTCAGCACGGCGCAGGACGACGCTTCGGCCGATTTCGAGTACGTTAAGGAATATGAGATGAGCGCGACGGCCTATACGGCGAGCACATGCGGGAAGGCCCCCGGCTCGCGCGGCTACGGCGTCACCGCCTCCGGCCAGAAGGCGCGGCGCGGGCTCGTGGCGGTCGATACGAACGTCATCCCGATGGGCACGAAGCTGTTCATCGAGGGCTACGGCTACGCCGAGGCGGCGGACACGGGCGGCGCGATCAAGGGCATGAAGATCGACCTGTACATGGATACGCTGTCGGAATGCCTGGCTTTCGGGCGCGAGACGGTCAAGGTCTATGTGCTGCCGTAACGGTTTGCTGTTGTCGGCCGCTGGTTTTTATAAATATAACGCGTGAAAAGGGGCAAACATTGTTCGCTCCTTTTTTCTACGGAGGACAGCGCATGATTATCAAAGTCCTGTCCGAAAACACGGCGGTCTCCGACGGATTCGGATGCGAGCACGGGCTTAGCCTGTACGCGGAAACGCGCGGCCGCAAACTTCTGTTTGATACGGGGGCCGGCGGGCTGTTCGCCGAAAACGCCGCCAAAATGGGCGTCAGTCTGGCGGCGGTTGACGCCGCCGTCCTGTCCCACGGCCACTATGACCACGGCGGCGGGCTGAAAACGTTCCTTGGAATAAACGGCCGGGCAAAGATATATCTGCGGGAGGGGGCCTTCGGGCCGTATTACGCGGACGGGCCCGGAGGGACGAAGAAGTATATCGGGCTGGATAACGGCCTTCAGCCCGACGAGCGGTTCGTGTTTTGCCCCGAGCGTTTCAGGATCGACGGCGAGCTGGAGCTGTTTTCGGAGGTCCGGGGAGACGATTGGGTCCCGCCGGGCAACGCGGAGCTGTTCCGGAAAACCGCGGAAGGGTATCTTCCGGACGGCTTCGCCCACGAGCAGTACCTCTCAGTCCGGCAAAACGGAAAATTCATACTGATAACCGGGTGCTCCCACCGCGGGATCGTCAACATCGTCCGGCAGTTCGAGGCGGATCACGGCCGTTTCCCCGACGCCGTTATCGGCGGCTTTCATCTCTGCAGCCGCGGCCAAAGCGCGGCGCCCGGGTTCACGGACGCCGTGGCGCGGGAGCTGCTGAAAACCGGCGCGCGCTGCTACACCTGCCACTGCACCGGGCCGGAGGCTTATCTGCGGCTTAAAGAGGCGATGGGCGGAAATATCGGATACCTGTCCGCCGGGTCAACGCTGGAGATATAGCGGATATAGTACATTAACTTCTTGACTTCGTGCATAATAACGTATATATTATTATTGTACAAGCCTTATGATGAAAGAGTCATGGCAATTGCATAAAAAATTTACTGGAGAAAACACACAATGAGAAAGACTTTTGCTATCGTTCTCGCGCTGACCTTAACGTTATCCCTCGCCGCTTCCACCGTCGGCTGCAGGGTGGAATTCGCGGGAGGTTCCGAAACCTCGCCGCAGCCGGCAAGCGGAACATCCGGCGCGCCGGCCGCTAACCTGACGCTGGATCAGGTTAAAGTGAACGCCCTGGCCGCAGGCTACGGGACCGACAACGGTAAAAGCTGGGTACCCAACGGTCCGGCCGAGCCCGTCAACGGATTTGAATTCAAGCATCCCGACCTGACCGGGGATGTAAACGTACTGGAGTTCGCTTCGGAGAGTGACGCGAAAGCCTACGCGGACTACGCGGCACAAAAAAACGGCGGCTCCTGGCGCAACTACGTCAGGAGCAAATTCGTGTTGGAGTTCAGCATTTGGGACAAGGACACCGGTTTTACCGCCGATAAGGAAAGTCAGTTGGTAGCCGCGCTGTTTTCCCCGGATTCACAGAACAATAATAACACCGCGGCGGCCACGTCAACCCCAACCGTCGCGCCCAGCCCGTCTGACAAAGCTGAGCCTTCCGCCGCGGCGTCAGCAACGGCAAGCGGCGGTAAAGCCGCTCCGTTTGTAAAATTGCTCTCCGGTGATACCTATCATATCAAGACCAGCGGCGTCACCGCCGGGGTGGACATTACCGTGGAAGCCTACATGAAAAACGGCATGTACGCTCAGTATTATACAAGCAGCGGTATGTCCACGATCAACATCTTCCGCGACGGCAAACTATATACCTTCTATGTTGACGATAAAAGTTACACGGTCCAGGACGCGCCGTTCGATTCAACATCCGCGATCTATGACACCTCCGATTTGACTTACGACAGCTCAGGCACGGCGGATTTCGGCGGAAAAAACCTGCCTTATGACACATATATCGACTCTTTCGGGGACGCGACGCAGTATTTCACGGACGGCAACGCATTGATAGGAATTCGCACGATCGACAGCTTTGACAACAGCAACCAGGACACTAACGTCCTCGCGTTGGATCAGAATATATCGGACAGCGCGTTCGAGCTCCCCGGCGGCTATACCCTTTACACGCCGGAGATACCCAATCTGCAGCCCGTTGCCATTCTGACGACCAGCCTGACGCTGGCTCAGGTGCAGAAGAACGCGGAGGACGCGAAGTATACCGTGTTTGGCAATTTCGATTATGAACCCCTCGAAGGGGCTCCGGCCACGCCGGTCAGCGGCTTTACGTTTGAGCATCCGGATCTATTTATGAAGAGCTTCTACGTGCTGGAGTTCCAATCGGAAAACGACGCGAAGGCCTTTGCCGACTTCATGCAAAAAAGCAGCGACGCCTGGGGCGCTTACCATGAATACGTCCAGGGCAATCTCGTGCTGGAGATCGACAAGAGCCAGTTTGACGACTTGACCGCCGACATAGAAAAACAAATAGTGTCGGCGCTGTTCAAATAATCATTGTCAGCCAATAAATTATTAAGTAAAAAGGAGTGCTACCATGAACATTTCGTCAACCGCAATGCAAGGCGCGATCAAGTACAAGCTGCGCGAACCCATGACCACGGAGGAGCTTTATACCCTGATGAAAGAGAAGTGGCAAGCGGAGCTCCCGGGCGGATTCCAATTTAAGAGGGGATTCCTGTTCGGCCCCTACATTCGCTTTGACACCTATCTGACGATTCAGCCGAGGGTCAAGGTCAAAAACGACGTTGTCAGGATCACGCGGAACGTCGTCGAGGTGCAGAGCGGCGGCATCGATCTGAAGGCGGCCGGTCAGGCCATCGACAAAATGCGGCACGGGGGCAACATGATGGACGTTGTGATGGGCGGGCCGGAGTATTTCCTCAAGGTCTGCGCCGAGGTGCGCAACGTGTTGGAGGGCAAAGTCATCGAATGAGGTTCCGCCCGAATACAGGTTTTTAATCTGGATTCGTATCAAGAGGGGCGTTTCGCGCGAAGTTTGAAGTTCAATTGCAAACGAAACGACTATAGCGGATTAACAAATTATTTACACTTTCGTAACCAAATCCTTTTCGGCTCCTGGTATAATCGGATCATCGAAATACATAAAAGGAGCTGATCTCTATGTTCAAAAAGTACGCGCTGACCGCATGTATAGCCTTCATCCTCGGGGCTTCCGTATTTGCCGTGGGATTTCATCAGGGGGCCGCGCCCACCGGAAGCGCCGCCGCGGATCCCGTCCTCGCCGCGGGCCCGGGCGCCACGGCTGCCGCTCTTGCGCCGGACGGCGGCCTTTACGCGTCCCGCACCGGCGTCATACCCCTGGCAGGATCGGTCAGCCTGAACCAGTCCGTCTCCTCCGTCGTTAAGGCGGCCTCCGAAAGCGTGGTAAGCATCGGCGTCTCCGTCGCCTCCCAGTCGTGGTTCGGCAACTCTCTGGCGAGCGCCGCGGGTTCCGGGATCATCTTCTCCGAGGACGCCGACAATATCTACATAATCACGAACTACCACGTGGTGGACGGCGCGGTCAAGGCCACGATCTCTTTGGACGACAACATCCAGGCCGCCGCGCACTACGTCGGCGGCGACTCCATCGCGGACATCGCGGTTTTGAGCGTGACCAGAGCCGACCTCAAAGCGGCCGGGATCACGTCTTACGCTATCGCGAAATTCGGCGATTCCGACAAGATATCCGTCGGCGATTTCGCCATAGCCATCGGCAACGCCGCGGGCGAGGGTAAGTCCGCCACCTTCGGCATAATCAGCGCGATCAACAAGCAGATCACCATCGACAACAAGACCCTCAGCGTCATACAGACCGACGCGGCCATTAACCCCGGAAACAGCGGCGGCGCGCTGGTCGATTTTAACGCCGAGGTCATAGGGATCAATACCGCGAAGCTCTCCGACTACGGCATAGAGGGCATGGGCTACAGCATGCCGATCAACCAGGTCAAGACTATCGCGAACGGCATAATGAAGAATAAGGGCCAGGCGGCGGCCCAGCCGGGCTACCTGGGCATCTCCGGCGTCACGATCACCGCCGAGTACAGGGACTATTACGGCTTCCCGTCCACCGGCGTGTTCGTGCAGACCGTCTACGCCGGCACCGGCGCGTACAACGCCGGGCTCAGGCGCGGCGACCTGATAACCAAGTTCAACGGGGCGGATATCGCGAGCGTCGACGCGCTGAACGCGGAGATCGAAAAGACCAAGGCCGGCCAGAGCGTGTCGGTGACGCTCTACCGCTCCGGGGCGAACCGCGCGACTGTGCTGAACGTCACGATGACGGCGCAGAGCGGCGGGCTGAGCTTCTAATACGAATCTCAGATTAAAACTTCATAAACCGGCCTTATTTATTTGCCTCCCCCGTGGTCGCCGTCAGATACGTCCCCGGCACGTCGTTGGAGATGACCGCGTTGACCAGCGGTATCTTCCGCGAGATACTGACCTGCCCGTACTGCAGGGGGTTGACGATCTGCACGGCGGCGTCGACGGTTATGAACACCTGGAACATGGTCTGGTTTATGCCGGCGGTGTCGATCTGCGACACGTAGTCCACCGTGGCCTCGCCGACGGGCAGCACGGTGAACCTGTAGTTCGGGCCGGTATTCGCGAACGCGCCGATGCCCAGCAGAGCGCCGAAGGGTATGGAGACCTTGTCGCCGCTAAGGGTGCTCAGCTCCTGGGATATGGCGACGGCCGCGGAGTTGCAGACCTCGTTGACGAGGACGGTGTTCACCGATATGGAGCTGACCTTGCCGGTGGCGTCCTGCACCTTCGTGAAAAAGTCCTCGGCGGTCGCGTTTTTTTCCTCGATTATCTTCTGCATGGCGTTGTTGATGGCTATGTTCATCTGCGTCTTGACCTTCATGTTCGCAGCCGCCAGCGCCGGCGGCAGTATCTTCCTGTCCAGCTGCCTGAACAAAAACGCTGCGATAAGGATCGTAAACGCGAGTATCATTAAAAATCTCAGCCCGTAGCGTTTCTTCCTTTTGCGCCTGGGCCTGCGGCCAAAGGCTTTGCGTCGGCGCATGGCGCCCGCCTCCGTTGGATAAACGAGGGTTTATTCTGGAGTCTGGAACCCAGAACCTAGAGCCTGGAAACAGCAAAAGTCCGGTATACAACAGATTTTGGGTTTTCCAGGTTCCAGGTTCTGGGTTCCAGCCTCCAGTAAAAATCCCTGTTTTTTGCATTCTCTACAGTCTATGCGCGGGCGGGGCCGATATTCGCGAAGCGGCGCGCCTGATACCGATTACGGAGAGAGATGGAGCATGATACGCAAAACGCGTCTGAATTTCGCCTTTATCGGCGCCGGAAGCACGAGCTTTACCTTAAACCTGCTTAGCGACATTCTGCACGAAGATTTTATCGTAAGCGGCGAATTCCGGCTTGTGGATATCGATCCGCAAGCCCTGGAGGCGGCGTATGAGGCCGCCCGCGCGTTCGTAAAATCTGCCGGCAGGGATTTCAAAGTCACGAGGCATACGGATTTCAGGGAGGCGATCCCCGGCATCGATTTTGTTTTCTTCACGTTTGTCACGGGGCGTTTCCCCTCCTGGAAACAGGACGTCGACATATGCACAAGGCACGGCGTCCTGCAGTCCGTGGGCGACACGATCGGCCCCGGCGGGATCATCCGGGCGATAAGGAACATTCCCGTGGTGGTGGAAGTCGCGCGGGAGATGGAAGCCGTCTCCCCGGAGGCCTGGGCGATAAACTACTCCAACCCGGAGGGCGCGCTGTGCCTCGCCATTGAAAAGTATACGAAGATAAAGACGTTCGGCCTTTGCCACGGCACGCCGGACACGGTGGCGGCCCTGGCCGAAGAGGTTTACCGGGTGCCCCGGGAAAAGCTGAAGTACAGGGCGGCCGGCGTAAACCACCTGACGTGGATCACGCAGCTCGAAATCGACGGCGAGGACGTGTACCCGCGGCTGAGAGGCCTGCTCGGGGAGACGGGTTTTGACAGGCGCGAGCCGATAAGCGCGCAGCTGTTCGACGTTTTCGGCCTTTATCCCGCGCCCGGGGACAGGCATGTGGGCGAGTTCTTTCCGTTTTATCTGAAAGAAAGGGTTTTGGCGGAGCAGAACTACACATGGAAAAATGTCGATATATCGCTCATGGCGAGCTGGCGCGAAGACAGGCTGAAAACGGTTTCGCGGCTGATCAGCGGCGAGATAGGCTACGACGGGATAGATAAATCCGGAGAGACGTCCACGCATTTCATGCGCGCGCTTATAACCGGCGAAAAAACGCTGGAAATGGCCAACGTGATCAACAGAGGCTATATCGAGAACATATCCGACGGGGTCATAGTCGAGATCCCGTGTTTTGTGGATTCCTTCGGCCTCCACCCGCAGAAGATCGGGCGGCTGCCCGCCGGCGCCGCCGCGAAATGCGAGAGCCTCGGCAGGGAATACAACCTCATCGCGGACGCGGCGGTAAACTGCGACCGGGCTCCGGCGCTCCAGGCGATCATGCTGGACCCGCTCGCCGCCAACTGCGACTACCCCGAGCGGCTCCTCGACGAGCTGATACGATCCTACCTCGGCGTTTTGCCCGCGAAGTGGGCGGAGATATATCACTGAAACAATTTCACTGAAACAATTCTATGTCCGTATGCGGCAAAAACAGCGCGGCCGTGTAGTTGTCCATGTACCCGGCCTCGCCGCTCAGATCCACATACGTGATGCGCCGGGCGATCTCGTTTTCCTTCGCCCGCCGCTCCTCCGACACAAGGGCGAGGTACGCGCCGGCGAGCGAAGTGTTGCCCAGAAACTCGTACTTTCCGTCCGGCAGGCGCGGCAGCAGGCCGACCGTCCGCGCGTCCTCCAGGTTGAGGAAGCGCCCGAAGCCTCCCGCTATGACGACGCGGTCTATGTCCGCGAAAGACATGCCGACGCTGTCCATGATCGTCCGGCAGGCCGAAAAGACGGCCCCCTTGGCGCGGATGAAGTTGTCCAGGTCAGGCTCGCCGACGCTTATGCCCTCGCAGAGCCTGTATTCGGCGGTTTTCCCGCTGCGGACGATGTACGCGCAGTCCCTGTCGGTAAATTTCCCGGCGGAGTCGATCAAACCGGTCCTGAAAAGCTCCGCCGCTATGGAGATTATGCCGGAGCCGCAGATCCCGGCCGGTTTCGCGCCGTTTCCGGAACCGCCTATGACGAAGATTTCCGGCGCGCCGGTCATGGGGTCGATGACTACCCGCTCGATTGCCCCGGCGGAGGCCCTCATACCGCATTTTATCCCGCCGCCCTCGAACGCCGGGCCGGCGGAGCACGCGCAGCCGAAGATGAACTCGTCGTTGCCGAGCAGTATCTCGCCGTTGGTGCCTATGTCGATGAACAGCACAGTCTCCCCGCCGCCGGCAAGGCCGGTGCAGAGCGCTCCCGAAGTGATATCGCCGCCGACGTAGCTGCCCACGGCCGGCGCGATATATACGGGGGCGTTTTCGTTGATGTTAAGGCCGATTTCGCCGGCGGAACAAAGGGGAAGCTCAAAAACCGCCGGCGTGTAGGGGGCCAGGCGAATGTACTCCGGGACGAGGCCGAGCAGCAGGTGGATCATCGTGGTGTTGCCCGCCAGGGAGGCGCAGCGGATCGCGCCGCGCTTTAGGAACCGTTCCGCTTTAACTTGCGGATTTTCCCCGTCTTTTTGGCTGTGTAAAAGCGCCGCGTCCGCCCCGGAACCGTGCGCCGCGCTCGTAAGGGCTTTCCCGATAAGGCCGTTTATGGTGCCGAGGACGCGGTCTTTCAGCTCCCGGCGGTATTTCCCGGCGTAGTTTATGCGGCTGATGACGTCCAGGCCGCACTCGATCTGCGCGTTGTAAGCCGTTTCGGAGGCCAGGACCGCGCCGCTGTCCATGTCCGCGACCCAGAGGGCCACGGTGGTGGTGCCGATGTCCACGGCGACGCCGAGATTTTTCGCGGCAACGCCGCCGTCCGCGTCTGTGCCGCCGTCTATATCGACCACGCGCGCCAGGCCGCCGTCGAGGTAGTAATATGCCGTGACCTCGCCGTTTTTGGCGCGGAGTTTTTCCGGAAGCTCGGCCAGGACGCCGACAGGCAGCCGCACTTCGGCGCGCTCCGTGGGCATACGCGTCGCGTCCGTATACTTCTCGTCCGCGAGGTTCACCGTTTCGCGGAATGCCCGCGCAAACCTGTCCGCGTCCGACAGCCCGTCCAAAAACGCCGGCGGGGCGACGGTCAGGCGGACGCTTTTCAGGAAGGATTCCCGGCTCTCCGGCAGACAGCGCGAAACGTCCGCACCCGCGTCAAATTTGCCGGCCTCGCCGGAAGCCTTCGGCAGTTCAACGACCACGGGCTCGTTTTTCACGTTTGTCCGGCAGATCAAAACCGTGCGGCCCGCCGAGTTTTCACCCGCTTTATTGCCCGTTTCATTGAAAAAGCCGGCGCTTGCGTTCCCGCCGGCGGCAGCGCCTCTGTCGTCACGAAAGTCCACCGATCCGCTCAAGACGCGCGCGGCGCATTTGCCGCAGGTCCCCTTGCCGCCGCAGGGCGTCTCCGCGAAAACGCCGGCAAGGCGCGCCCCTTCCAGGAGAGGCGCGCCTTCGGCGAGGGAAACGGTTATGTTGTCGGGGAGAAAGGTTATTTCAGGCATTATCTCACCAAAAAAGATTGTCTATTGGTCCTTAACGCGCATTTATCCAGTCCGCTATGTCCCTCAGAACCTGCGCGTCCACGTGCTCCGGCGTGGTATACGCCTTCGGGTTCCCGACGGTGTCGTTCTCCGTGGCGGTCATGAACAGGTGCGTCAGCCCGTCGTAGCTCTTGAAAACGGCGTTCGCGCGCCCGTCGAACAGCTCCTTGTACGCCTTGAAATCCACTTCCGGATAGATTTGAATGTCGCTCATGCCCTGCATTATCAAAAACGGCTTGTCGATCTTGGCTATATAACCCGCGGCGGGACGGTCGTCCATCTCCTTGAAATAGTACGCCGAGGCCCCGCCCCCGAGGCCCCCCAGGATGGTGCTCATGTCGGTGTTTTTCGCCTCTTCGTCGGTCATCGCCTTGATGCTGTCGAACCCCTGTCTGATCTTCGCCATCTGCGCCATCGCGAGGTCGTAATCCGCCGTGCCCTTGTAAAGCTCCGCCTGCGCCATAAGCTGATCGTACATTATGTCGTCCAGGTTCCGCGGCGAGCCGGCCATGATTATTATCCCGGCGAAATCCCCGCCGGCGGCCTCTATCCGCGGCGCGAGCATCCCGCCCTCGCTGTGGCCGGCGATGAACACCCGGCTTGCGTCTATCCTCGGGTCGGCCTTTGCGAGTTTCGACGCGGCGACCGCGTCCTCGACGTATTCCTCGTTGACCGACAGGCTGCCTCCCAGTTCCTTTATCATCTTCGCGCCGTAGGTCTTCGTGCGCTTATCGTAACGAAGCGCGGCGATCCCCTTCGAGGCGAGATAGTCCGCTATGTCCTTGAAGGGCTTGTCCGAATTGATCGTCTCGTCGCGGTCGTTCGGCCCAGAGCCGGATACGAGCACGACGCACGGATACGGTTCTTGCGCCCCTTTGGGAATCGACAGCGTGCCGCCGAGCGGGTATCCCGCGCCGGCGTCGACCGTGACGCTCTCCTCCGTGACCGTGATAGCCGAAGGGCTTGTCACATCCGGAGCGGCCGCCGGGGCCTGCGAAGAGAGGCTGACGGTCCGCGCGCCGGCGTCCCAGCCGACGGTCAGGCCCAGGGCCTGCGCGATAAAGCGCACCGGCACGAACGTCCGGCCGGAGCTTATAACGGCGGCGGTGTCCATCTCGAGGAGGATCTCCCCGCCGTTTTCCGCGACGGTAAGGACGCGTCCCCCGATCTGGAGGCTGACCGTTCCGCCGGAGGCCTTGCTGATAATGACGGTTTTCGACGCCTCGTCCCAGTCCACTTTCGCGCCGAGGGCTTCGCCGATCACCCGCACGGGTATCATGGCGCGGTTGTTGGCGTCGATGTACGGGGCGGCGTCGGAGTTTACCGGCGCGCCGTCCAGCAGGACGCGCAGCGCGGGCGCGGCGGCGCCGGCCTCCGCCGAAACGGCCGCGGCCCGGCCGTCCTCAGCCGAAACGGCCGCCGGAGCGAAGGCCGGCAGCATCGAAAAGGACAAGGCCAGGGAAATTAAGGCGGCCGCGCGCCTTTTCAGGGACTTGCGCCGGGACGGGGCAGGCGGCGGGGCGAACGGCGAATCATCTTCGTACATTACTTATTCCTCCTCTGTATTATTTCATCGGCTCCTCGCCGACGACAGGCACCATGCCGTTCGGCAGGGGGATTTTTTCATCCGCCATGGTTTTGATGACGCAGGCCACAAGCTCCCGTTCCGTCTCCACCTTCCGGCCTATCGGACAGTCGCACAGCGCGCGCACCGTATAGGAATCGGAGTTGAAGGTCATGGTGTGGTGGACGGCGGCGTGGCCGCCGGGGAACGCCTTTTCCACCCCCGCCTGCAGCAGTTCTATCGTCCTGAACGGGTCGCACGCGGCGGAAAAGGATATGTCGGCGCTGATCTGGAATTTCCCCTTGGAATAATTCGTGGCGGCCGAAATGTTCCCGTTGGGCAGAAAGTGCAGTTCGCCGGTGTCCGCGCGGAGCGTCGTCGTGCGGAGGTTGAATTTCTCCACGCGGCCGCTCAGCGTGCCGATCGTCACGTAGTCGCCCACGGAGAACTCGTTTTCGATCAGCATGAACAGGCCGACGGAAATGTCGCGAAGAAGGCTCTGCATACTGATCGTCAGCACGATCGTGCCGAGGCCCACCGTCGCGAAGAGCGAGGTGATCACGGACTGGAACCCCAGGAAGGAGAGCGCCTGTATCACGGCGAAAAACAGGATCAGGAAGCGCACGACGGCGGACGCCGCGCTGGCGATCGTGTTGAGCCGCCTGACGTCCGGCTTTTTCCCCTTGCCCAGGAGCGTGAAAAATCTCTTAGTCAGCCTGGCGAGCAAAACGGACAGCGCGGCGCCGATGAGCAGCGCGGCCGCCGCGTAAAGGATTTTCGCCAGAGGATTCGCGGGGTCGGCGACGTCGGGAAGTATGGCGGCCGCGAGGGCGTAATGGCGCATGGAAACCTCCCTCCCCCAAAAATCTCCTATTTCCTGTTCCCAAGCACGTTCTTTATGAACCCCTCTATGTCGGAGGCCTCCCCCGGCCCCACCAGCGCCCTGAAACCGGGCAGGTTCTCCTCCAGCTCGCCGGAGATCTGCGCCACGTATCCGGGGATCACTATCTCCCGCGTGTCCACCTGGCTCTCCAGGTCTATCTCCTTGATGAACTTCGCTATCGTCGCGCCCGAGAACTTCCCTGCCGCCCAGGACGTCAGCACGCTCATGCCCTCGCATTCCGGGATCACCAGCCACGCGCTTATGCCGCTGTTCTCTATCTCGCCGGAGACGAGGAAGTAGGTCAGCGAGAAGTTCGTCGTCACGAACACCGGCGACTTCCTGTCCGGCTCGCCTATGGCGTAGAGCTTCGGCTCCACCTGTATCGGCTTCTGCGGGTCGGTGTAGATGTTCTGCCGGAGGGCCATCAAAGTCACCAGCAGGGCCGGGTCAAAGCGCGGCAGGACGATCACCCCGCCGAACTTGTCTATCTCCGTGACGGCGGCGACGGCGTCGTCCGTATCATTCCCCGTGTCTATGAATTTAAGCGACGCGTAACCCATAGGCTTGACGTTTTGCTTCAGCGCGGCCTTCCGGGCGACGGAGTTGGTCTGGAACGCCTCCGCCAGGGAGTGCGTCCGGAATTCGATCAGGAGGTCGTCGAAGCCGCCCGCCTTGAGTTCGGAGGTCAAAGCGTATATGCCGTCCGCGTCCGGCGCGGTGACGGCCAGGACATGCCCGTCCCGTTCCGCGAACTTCCTGGCCTCGCCGGCATTCTCCGCCGTGACGCCGGATATGACGCTCCCGGAGCCGGCGACCGCCGCGGAGGCCTTGTCCATGGCCTCCGTGTCTTTCGCCCTGAGTATCAGCGGCAGTTTTGTCTCGTTAAAGACCTTCCCGCAAAACTCCGCGAAGGCGTCCGCGCCGCTTTTCTGCGTGACGGCTATCGCGCCGACGGTGAGCTCCTCGCCCACGCGGACGAGTTTGTAATCGCGTATTTTCCTCGCGATGCCCATATCGGAGCCGTCGTCCAGGTTCACGGCCAAAACCGGCTTGTTCACGAACGTCTTTTCGTGCCGGTAAAAGACCGTCTCCTCGCCCAGCGGGCTTTCGGCGCCGCCTTTCCCGATCCTCACGCCCTTCACGGGCGGCTCGCCGGCCGCGCCCAGGACCCGCTTCGCCTCCTCGGAGGCGTAGGGGCACTCCGACAGCGTCGCCTTCTTGGCGGCCAGCTTCATGGCGAAGGCCATGCACGTGCTGGAGCCGCACTCCTTGCAGTTGGTCTTCGGAAGGAGCTTTTGAATCTGCAAACCGCTTAAAGCCATCTATATTCCCCCTCCCGTCATCTTTGTTCCCGTCACAATATAATGCATTTTCGCGTCCCACTCCCAGCAATCGTTGTCGTACATACTCGAAAGCAGATAGTCCTGCTTTTGGCGGTACAATGCTATCAGCTCGTCAAACTCTTCCTGTGTGAACCCATACTCGGCGTATTGCGGATTTACCCTCTGCTTCTCCAAAATAGCTATTTCGCACCCGATGTCAGAGTATATTCTGCTTTTCTTGAAATTGTCCGTCCAATAGCTGTCGTTATACGAGAAACCCGAAGCGTACGGATGGATCTCTATACCTTTCAACCCGCATTTCGCGTACATACGGGGAAAGCGCATACCATTCCAATATGCGTCTTGCTTAAAAAAGACCGGCGTAGCGATTTTCTGATAGATTCGCTCCTGCTTCCCGATCAAATCGTTCAGACGCGGTTCCCCGGCAAACGGGCTGTCGCCCGCCCAATGTATACTCGGGAAACTTCTAGATGAAACCGAGGTGGAAATATGCCCACCGACCCTGCATACCCGGATCAATTCCCTTAGTCCAGCCATATTGTCCGACAATACGCCGAGATAGGCGTGATTGACCACCGCGTCGAACGCATCATCTGCAAAAGAAAGCGCAAATCCATCCTCTTTCACAATTTTTGCTTTGCCCGACAGTCCCTCCGCATGAATTTTTTGGTTGCCGTAATCCACGTAATTTTGGCTGATGTCAAAACCCGTGATTGTCCCGCTGTCAAGACCTTTCGCAATAAAGCGGGTTAAGACGCCCGTCGCGCAGCCGCCGTCGAGCACTTTATCGGATGGTTTTATCCTGAACCAGCGAAAAAACGCGTCGCGCATATCATCCCTGAACAGCAAAGGGCGCGTTGTTTCCCAATCCTCGTAATTATCCGAGCTTTCCCATATGGCGTTGCTGCTTGTGTCAACCTCGGGACCCATGCCTACGCCCCTTCCGCCGCGCCGTCCATCAGGTCGGCTATTGTCCTTTTCAGCCCGGCCACGGCCTCCGGCGTGTACATTATCAGTATGTCCGCCCCGGCGTAGAGCAAGGTCACGGCCGTGGCCAGCTCCCAGTAGGCCGCGCGCCTGGCGAGGTCGCCCCATTCGGGGAACGAGCGCTCCGCGGCCTTGGATTCCTTGATCTTGGCGCATTCCTGGCCGACGGAGACTATCATCGGGCTTAACAGCATGTTGTCGCCGCCGAGGCCCGTCTGGCGTATCCTCTCCATGACGGAGTAGGAATACTCCACGCCGTAGCCGATGGCGCTGGTCATGGGGTCTATCACGATCCGGTCGGCGGGCAGACCCATGTTCGTCAGCAATATATTCAGCTGCTTGGAGATGTTCACGTCTATCGGGGCCTGGGCCACGACGGAGTGGCCGTAGGCCATTGCCGCGCCCGCGATGGTTCTGTAGTTGTCCTGCTCGACCCAGTTGAACAGCAGGTTTTCGCCGTCGCAGGCCTGGGCGACCGCTTTCATGACCTCGTTGTTCTTCTCGTAATTGTTCGTGCCGGTGACGATCAGCGGCACGTCCACGGCCGCCAGGACGGCCTTCACCAGCTCCACGGACTGCGCCGCCGTCCGGTTGCCCCTTTCGGGGTGAGTGCCGTCCAATTTGACGCTGATAAGGTCGGCTCCGTACTTCTCCACGCACAGCTTCGCCATAGCGGCGGGGTCGCGCAGGACATCGCCGTAGATTTCCCGCAGAACGTCCGGGTATTTCTCGCTGACAACGTCGAAAACCTCCATGGCCACGAGCGGCCTGTGGGTCATCTTTCCCTCCCAGAGGTGGAACGGCATACAGTCCGCGCCGCCTATCGTATAGGTCCGGCCCCGCGTCCCGCCCTCGGAGCGAAGGTTCCCGAGCTTGACGGTCCGAACCGCGCTTTGCCCGGTTTCGGCCGGAAGAGCGAAGCTCTTTATCCCGGAGATCCTCTCCGAGGCGGGTATTTTTGGCTTTTCAGGGATTTTATCC
>WQUN01000243.1 GCA_009782085.1 Bacillota bacterium | reverse complement strand
CCCGGATCCATAACCCCGCGCGGAATGCGCACAAGTTCCTCCCGCGCCCAGTTGAGCGTGTTGAAGACGACAAGCTCGCCCGCCGCGCTTTGGACGCCGCCGAGAACGGCGTCCTGGCCGCGTTTTATGATGTGCTCCGAAAGGCGGAGCGCCGTCTTTTTGTACATGAAGCGGTCGAACTCGCTCTGCGACGCCTCGATGCCCGAATAGTTGTGGTCGTGGGTGACGCACATGAGCCGCCACGCGAAGTCCAGCCACTGCTGCGCGCTCTCGGGCTCCTGAATCATGTCTATGGAATACCGCCTTTTTTTGCCGGAAGTGAAAGTCTCCATTATGCGGTCCGTCTCGTTTTTGTCCGGTTCCGCTCCGGGGCCCAGCAACCGCGCGATCGCGTTGTATTTTTCCGAGTCGCAGAGGGCCGCGGTGACTTTCTTGTCAAACTGGAACATGAGCACGTTGGTCGTGGAGCCGTTCGCGCCCCAGTGGTTGGGCGATTCGCCTTTGAGGACGGGCAGGTCCGTATTGTCCAGTTTGCACAACGCCCCATAGGCCCCGGAATATACGCAGTTTACGCCGTATTTCGCCTCGACCTCCGCAAGCATCTCGGTCAGGTTCACCCTGTAGGGCTTCTTTCTTTCGTCCATGACGAGAAAGGTCCCTACCGGGCCGCAGTCCCCGGCGGAGCAAAGGAGCAGGAAGTCTCTCATGCCGGTGTCCTTGCGGATCTCGCCGATGTACGGGATAATGTCCAGGCCGAACTCGTAGTACGAATAATGCTTGGGAAAGTCATAGAACACGACGGAACTGCCGTCCGGACCCTCCCAGAGCGCGCGCACGCCGGTTTTGAAGCCGCGCGAGGCGAAATAGAACGGGACGTTCATTTTTTTGTTTATCTGCGGCGTCTGCTCCGTGAAACCCGGCAGGTCGGGATGAAAGGCGAATTTAGAGTCGTAGCCGAGCAGAGCCCTCAGCCGCCGCTTGCCTATCTGCACGTTGCGCACGAGCGCCTCGCCGTCGTGAAAATGCTCGCACCTGTCGGTGTAGCACGCGGCGATCTCGATCTGCCCCGAGGCTAAGACCTTTTTGAAGTCTTCCAGCCGCCCGGGATGCTTGTGCAGATAATATTCCGCGAAGCGCGCGGCCTCGACGACAAAATGGAACTTTTCATCGGCGAGCGCCCGGTTTATCGCGTCGTCCACGACGCCCGCGCCGATTTCGAGGCACTCGGCTTGCGCCGCCATCCAGTACAGGTCCAGGTGCGAGGACTGGGCGATCAGAATCGTCTGTTTTTCCACAAAAACCCTCCTTCATGCAATCGTTTTCATTTCGGGATGATAAAACCGAGGGGTTGATTATTGCTATAATATCAGCTTTTCCATGGAAAAGTCAAGTGTTTTATCTCTCTCCGGCGCCCGCGGCAAACGCGTGAATGCAATGCCGCATATCGTATATTCATGCGTTTGCCGCGCCCTCCCGCGCATTGCGCGCATTGACAACGAGGAAAACCGATGCGATAATAAGAAACGGCGGCGGGAATGTGTAAACGATTTCATTTAATTGAAAACGGGAGGCGGTTCCAATGAGATATAAATTATACGGCAATACGGGGAAGAGCGTATCCGTGCTGGGTTTCGGCGGAATGCGTTTTCTCGACGGGGATTCCGTCGAGGACGCGGCGGCCATCGTCAGAAGGGCAGGCGAATTGGGCGTCAACTATTTCGACACCGCGCCGGGCTATTGCGGGGACAGAAGCGAGAGCATCATGGGCGAGGCCTTCAAAAACATGCTCTATCCTTTCTACGTCTCGACAAAAAGCAACGTCAATTCCGAGCGAAACGCGGACGAGGTGCGCCGCAAGGTAGACCAATCCCTGAAAAAACTGAACGTGGGCAAAATCAATTTCTATCACATGTGGTGCATCCTGAACATGGATCAGTACCGCGCCGTCGTCAAAAAGGGCGGGCCTTACGACGGCGCGCTCAGGGCCAAGGACGAGGGCCTTATCGACCACATAGTCTTCTCTACGCACTGCGACGGCGAAGATATCGAGACGATGGTGAACGACGGCCTCTTCGAGGGCGTCACTTTGGGCTACAATATCATTAATTTCAAATTCAGGCGGCAGGGCCTGGCCGCCGCTTACAAAAGGAACATGGGCGTGGCCGCGATGAACCCGCTCGGGGGCGGAACGATACCCCGCAACGCGGACTATTTCAGCTTTATGGGCGAGAACGGCGAGGACGCCGTGCAGGCGGCGCTCCGCTTTAACCTGTCCCATAAAGAGGTGACGACGGTACTGACGGGTATTTCGTCTATAGAGGATTTGGAGCGGAACGTCAAATACGTGGAGCGCTGCGAGCCCCTGTCGCCGGAAAAAATCGCTGAAATCGAAGGCCGGATTGGCAGTGAAATGGATCGGCTCTGCACGGGCTGCGGCTACTGCAAAGGGTGTCCCGCCGGCATCGAGATACCGAAGTATATGGACGCTTACAACGCCTATATCCTGAACAAAGAGAAAAAAGCCTCCCTGGATACTCTGATGTGGCACTGGTGCATTCCCGTGGAAAAGGCCAAAGAATGCGTCGAATGCGGCCAGTGCGAGGAAAAGTGCACACAGCATATAGATATCATCAGGCGGCTTGCTTTTTTGCACAGTGATAATACTTGAGATTTGTATTACAGCGCCCGCGGGAAACACAATACCAGTACGAGGGCCCCGGCGCCGCGCGCCGTGAAAGCGGTTTCCTTTACGCAAGCGGGCAGGAAGAGCCTGTTGCCGGGCAGGATGGGTATTTCCCGGCCGCCGTGGCGCAAAACGCCTTCGCCGGACAGCGCCGCCGCGATGACGAAACGGTCCGCCGTGTTCCGATACGGGCAGGTCTCGCTGACGGTCAGCCGACGCATGGAAAAGCAGTCCGTCCGGGACGGGCCGATCAGGATATCCTCCCGGAAGCCGTCGCCGGACGCGACGGTCACGGGCCGTATCTGGAACCGCCGCCGGACTTCCTGTTCCGTAAAGCCCTGATAATTTATGCGGGCGAACATTTTATCATATCCGACGCCCAGGTGGCACAGCTCGTCGCCGATGCGCAGGCCGGACGGCGTCGAGCGCTCCGCCCTCAGCGTCAGGTCGGTGGGCTCCTGTATCTCCAGTA
>WQUN01000242.1 GCA_009782085.1 Bacillota bacterium | reverse complement strand
TCCTGCGATCTGCGGGACTCGAACCCGCGGCCTTTCGGTTCGGAGCCGAACGCTCTATCCTCTGAGCTAAGACCGCGCAGGGGTTTCCCCGGGAAAAACGATCCCCGGGAAACCCGGCGTCTGTGCCGTTATTATTTCCCGAACGCCGCCTGCTCCTTGTTCGGGCTGTTTCTCTTCTCCCAATTCGGCAGGCGGTGCTCCAGCGCCGCGAAGGATATCTCCACGTCGTAATGCACTTCGTCGGCCGAGAAACAGCCCACCGTGACCATGTCGCAGGGGCGGAGCGCGGCCCAGCTGAACGTCAGGCCGACATAGGGCGTCACGCGGCCGGCCGCCATAGACTTGATGGTCATGACCGGCTTTTTGGCCTTGTGTATGACGTCGGCCGCGCCCTCGATCTCCACCTGCATCAGAAAGCCGGCGCAGTTGAAAATCTGGACGTAGGTCTCCACGTCGTAGCCGTTCGCGTCGGAATAAACGATAAGCTCCGGCATGTGCGCGGAAAGGCCGGGAATCATCCCGGCGTCCCGGATCATCTTCAGGTAGTCGCCGAGCCTGTCCATGGTGCCCTTGTTCTTGTTGACTAGCTGCTCCGCGCTCGTATGGTGCGGGAAGCAGAACTTCGAGCCCGCCGCCGCGCAGCTCTTTATGACGGCCTCGGCTTCGCGCCTGGCCTCCGGGCTGTCGGAGACGTTTATGATCGGCGTGTCGATCCGGATTATCTTTTTGCCCAGTTTGTCCTCGGCGTAGTCGATGGCGGCCGCGAACACGGGCTTGGTCCCGATAAGCCCCATCGTCGCGTCTATCCCGTACTCCATAAACGCCCCGAACACCGGGAAAAAGTCCTCCGGCCTGGCGTAGCGGTCGGTTATCATGCGGTCGTGCGAGCCCGTCCTGTGGCTGTAGCCCAAAAACCAGTTGCTGCCGATGAGCATCCGCGGCAGCGACACCCCCGCCACTTCCGTCCTTGGAAACTGCTTGCCCATTATATCCCCTCCGGTCATGTGATCTTGCCTTTGCGTATATAGTCGTTTCGTTTGAAATTGAGCTTCAAACTTCGCGCGAAACGCCCCTGTACATTGGTCGTTTCGCGCTCGTTTTCAGCTCATTTCAAATCGAAACGACTTTAGCCTATGATTATAGTATAACAGCTTTCGCGGCTGTGTTCAAATGTTTTTTCGGGGATCACTCCAGGCTTTTCGCGTCATACCCGAAGCTCCTTAGCAGAAAGTCGTTGTCCCGCCAGCCCTTTTTGACCTTCACCCAGAGCTTCAGGACGATCCGCGAGCCCAGGAGCCGCTCCGCGTCTATCCTGGCGGCGCTGCCGATTTTTTTCAGCATATCGCCGTTTCTGCCTATCAAAATCCCCTTGTGGGAGTCCTTTTCGCAGTAGATTGTGGCCTCGACGTCTACAAGCTCCCCGCCGGGCCTCTTTTTCATCGACATGATCTCCACGGCCACGCCGTGGGGCACCTCCTCCTGGAGGAACCTCAGCGCCTTTTCCCGGATAAGCTCCGCGGCGAGCTGCCTTTCGGGCTGGTCCGTGACCATGTCCCCGGGGAAGTACATCGGCCCCTCAGGCAAAACGCAGCGTATCATCTCGAGCAGCAGGCCGGTGTTCTCGGCCTTTAGCGCGGAGATCGGGATCACCTCCGCGAAGTCGTACAGACGGGAATATTCGGCGATTATCCCGAGCAGCGAGGACTTTTCGACGAGGTCGATCTTGTTGATGACCAAAAACACGGGCGCGCCGGTTTTCACGAGCTTTTCGAGGGCGATTTTGTCGCCGTCGGGCATTTTCCCCCTCGGCTCGGTCAAAAACAGCAGGCAGTCCGCGCCGACCATGGCGCTATCCGCGCTCTTCATCATGAACCGGCCCAGTTTCGACGCCGGCGCGTGGAGGCCCGGCGTGTCCAGAAAGACTATCTGGAAGCCGTCCCCCGTCAAAATCCCGGTTATCCTGTTGCGCGTGGTCTGGGGTTTATTCGACACGATGGCGATTTTCTCGCCCAGAAAGAGGTTCATCAAGGTGGACTTGCCCACGTTCGGGCGGCCGATTATGGAGACGAAGCCGGAACGGAACGCGGGGGGCGGCGTCTTCGGCGGCACGTTTTTTGGCGGTTTGGCGGTCATGGGGTTACCTCCGGCTCAAGACGAAATGGATTGATAATCCGGATTTGGTTTCCGATTATCTGTCCGTCCTGCATGTCTTCCGAGTAGACCTTTGAGCAGTTGGCCGTTATAGCCGCCGACAATATCAAACTGTCCCAGTATGAGTAACCATATCGTTCCTTTAGGTCGAAACACTGTTTTACAGTTTCAACCGTAACCGAAACAACAAACATTTTAGTCATGCAGACATTGACAGTTTCCCTGGCTTCAAGATCACTTAACCGATTTTTTGTCAACGAAACGTATAACTCACTTAACACTTGTGTACTGATTATTATTGTTTCCTGCGAGTAAATATTAAATAATTCCAATGCCTTTTTGTGCTTATCACCGTTATTTGCAATCCTTGAATAAACCAATATGTTGGTATCAAAAAAAACCGCGCCGGTCATTCAATTCCTCCTTCGTATACACATGAAAATCGTCAACTACGGCAGGATTCTTAAATATTTCCGGGATTTCGCCAAAAGGCTTAATGTCCACCGGGCAAATATCAGGGTATATGCGCGGCTGATTTTCAATTGCCTTCACTTCAAACGGCAGTCCCTTGTGCATTTGACACTGCATAAAGAACATGGTTATTGCCTCCGTCGTCGAGATGCCCAGCTGTGAAAACAGGCTGTCTATGTTTTTTTTGAGCTGCTCGTCGACCCGTGTTCTGATAAATTTGGTCTTCGCCATATAAATTCCGCCTTTTTGTTCATTTGTGTCCCAATTGTAGCACAAGCGCGTTCACTTCGCAAGTTCTTTCAACTTGCTCCGTATCGCCTTCATATCCTCCCAGGCCAGGGGCTTCTTCCCCTCGTCCCGGAGCAGCGCCGCCGGGTGGAACGTGGCCGTCATCCAGACGCCCTTGCGCTCAAACCACAAGCCCCGCTCGTTCGTTATGCTGAAATTCCTGTCGATTATGACCTTTGCGGAAATCCTGCCCAGGCAGACCAGGATTTTCGGCCTTATCAGCGCGAACTGCGCGCGCAGGAACGTCAGGCAGCACTCCTGCTCCTCGGGCAGCGGGTCGCGGTTTTCCGGCGGGCGGCACTTCACGACGTTCGCGATATAGACCTTTTGCCTGTCCAGGCCGACGGACTCCAGCATCTTGTCCAGGAGCTGGCCGGCCCTGCCGACGAACGGCTCCCCCTTCTGATCCTCGTAATACCCCGGCCCTTCCCCCACGAACATCACGTCGGCCTCCCGGTTCCCGACGCCGAAAACCACGTTAGTCCGGCCCTCCGCCAGGCCGCAGCGGCGGCAGGAAAGGCAGGCATTTTCCAATTCGTCCCATGAAAGCATATTGTATTCTCCCCCAATATTTTCAACAGTCTATCCGCGTATATAAATATAATCTACCTATACAACACATAATCCAGCATCACCCGCGCGAACCCCGCCTCTTCCAGCGGTTTTGTCATCCCGTCTTCCGGATTTTTCACCGTGATACGTTTCTTGTCCGGCCAGATCGTCCCCTTCCGGAACGCCGCGGCAAAATATTTTAACGCCTGGGCCGGCTTACCGTCAAGCGAACGCGCCGCCGCGCCGCTTTTCTCCAGGAGCAGAACCGGGACGCCCCGGAGCAGCACCACGGCCGTGGACGGCAGGCGCGTGAACGACCTTTCCTCCGCGTGCGGCAAAACGCTCCCCCAGGCCTGAGCCGGGTCGTCCGCCGCCAGGCAGATATAGTCGTCCAGAGGGTTGTTCAGCCGCCACATCACCCGCTCGGCCATGTCCGCGAGGACGAATTGCGCGCCCGAAAGCCCCTTCACGAAATACCCGCGCCGGACGGCCCCGGTGTACTCCCAGATGCGGAGCACCTCCAGCGCCGCGCCCCAGTTGAGCCCCTCGCAGCGGGCCGTCTCCCGGCAGAGCACGCCCCAGCGCTCCAGAGCCGTTTTGAGGGCGGCCTCTGCCGGCGGCTCGGCCATATCGCGCAGGGCCTCCCACCTACCGGCGTTGTGCACCGCGACGTTTCGCGCAGCGCGCTTTTTGCCGCCGCCCGGCTTCCGGGAGCCGTCCGCGGTATCCTCCGCCTCCAGCAGGCGCGCGGGCCGGAACAGGTCGTTTGTCACAAGCCCCCGCTTGAGCAGCAAGAGCAGTATGTCCGGCAAATCCGGCTTCCTGACATAGTTGTTAATCGCAGCCGCGAAGAGCGCGCCCCGTTCCCTGAGCGCGTTTAGCACTTGCTCCTCGTCCTGGGTCAGGCCGGACGCCTCCGGAAACCCGGGCGGCGTTCCGGCGGCCTGGCCTGCTGTTGCGGCGGTCTGGCCGTTTGTTCCTGAGTTATAACCGCCTGTTACAATGGCCTGCTCGCCCGTTCCGGTATTTCGGCCGCCTGTTCCGGCGCTCTGACCCGTTCCGGCAACCGCGCCGCTCCACGGCCCGCCCCACGCTCTGTCGAATCTGAGCCTGCCGCGCGCGTCCAGCCGCCAGACGTAGGCCCCGGATTGCAGCAGGGCGTCCAGCATGTCCGGCCTGTAGCCCGGGCTTCTCGCCGGAAGATACGCCTCCTCCCAGCGCTCCCGCGGGAGCCATAGCCCCGCCAGTTTGCCCAGGCCCTCCTCAAGGGCCTCTTTGGGCGGCAGCCCCGTGTCCGTCTCCCGCGCCAAATAGGAGGCATAGCCCTCCGGCGCGGCGGTCCTGACATTCGCGCGGAGCCCGGCGCGCCGCATCCCGGAGGCTTGCTCGTATACGTCCCGGTGGCAATAGAGCTCCCCCCAGAGGACCGCCGCGCCCTCGTTCACAAGGCCCTGGAGCAGCGCCTGCGCGAGGCCGGCGTCCAGCATGTACCTGGCCGCGATCCCCTCCGCGTCATACGCCCCCCTGTACCTGAGGCATCTCCTGATGATCCCGCGCATGGCCCGGCTGTCGCCCGCGAGGGCCGCCAGGTACGTCTCCTCGTGCTCCTTCGCGATCCACATGCCGGGTTCGATGTATACGGCGCGGCCTTCCCCGGAGAGGGTTTCCAGCGCCGCGAGACGGGCTGGTCGTTCGCTTCGCGAACTGCTCGCCCATGCGTCCTGGGCTGGTCGTTCGCTTCGCGAACTGCTCGCCCATGCGTCCTGGGCTGGTCGTTCGCTTCGCGAACTGCTCGCCCATGCGTCCTGCATGTCCATGTCCCCGGCCTGCAGATCTCCCGTTATCATCAAAAGCCTGTGCGTGCCGTCCGCGTCCTTCGGGAACTCCACGCGGGCGGCGCGTTCCACGTCGCTCCGCCCCGGCGCGAGGGCCTCCGCCGGGGCCACGCCGGCGATCCGCGCCGCGTAGCCACCCGCGCGCGAAACCTCCGGGTGCGGGTCGGCGTACATCATTTCGCCCTCGAACATACGATAGAACTCTATAGTCATCGGAGACGGCTCCTGCCTGAAGACCTCCGCCACTTTGATCTCCCCGGCGTGTATGGCCGTCACGACCTCCATTATCGCGTCCAGATCCAGATAGTTGCCGAGGCAGTCGTTCGTCGTCTCGGTTATCAGCGGGTGCTCCGGGTGCGCCGCCGCCCTGGCGAGGGCCTCCTCCGCCCGGAGCCGCTGGATCCACAGCGGCACGCGCCCGGTCTTCCCGAAGCCCATCATCAGCGCCCGCGCCGCGTTATAGCGGAAGACCATCGGGAACAGGGCGTTGTTCGGCAGCCCGGCCTTAAGTATCTCTATCGCGTCCTCCCGCGGGAGGGCCCGCAGGATCCCCTTGGGTATCCGCGCGTCGCCCAGCGAGTGCAGCAATATGCCGTCGTCGCTCTGCATCAGCTGGATTTCCCCCGCGCCCATTTTGTTCAGCGCGTGCTCCATCAGCATCAGCAGGCCCAGGTTGACCCGCCCGCCGAACGGGGAGTAGAGTATCGCGCTGAAACCGCCCGTTTCGTCGCGGAAATGCTCCATCACGAGGCGCGCGTCGGTCTGGAGGCAGCCGTTCGCCGCGAGCTGGCTCCGGATAAGCCGCGCGGCGTTAGACGAGGCGTCCGCGTCCATATGGAACATCTCCGCGAACGTCTCCTCCAGCTTCCCCGCCTTTGCCGCCTCCTCCGCCAGAGCGTAGTACCGGCCGATCTGCCTGCCGAACTCGTACTCGCGCCCCATCCAGTCGCCCATCCAGAACGGCGAGCGAGCCCCGGAAAAATTCGACGGGCGCACGACGATCCTGTCCCTCTCTATGACCTCTATCTGCCAGGCGAACGCGCCCAGAAGAAACCTGTCCCCTATGCGCGACTCGTACACGAAGACCTCGTCCACCTCGCCCAGCTTCGTACCGTCGGGCAGGCTGACGGAGTAGTAGCCCCGGTCGGGTATCGTGCCGCCGGACAGGAGCGCCAGCAGTTTCGACGCCGGGGCGGCGCTCACGCGGCGGTTTATCCTGTCGTAATCCAGCCTGGGCCGGACGGGCTTGTCCTCGTTGTGCTCGTAGTCGCCGTAGAGCATCGCCAGGACGCTCTCCAGCTCTTCGGTTTTAAGCTCCGCGTAGGGGTACGCCCCCCTGAATACACCGAGCATGTCGTCCACACGCCAGTCCCCGCTTGCCGCCATCGACACGCAGTGCTGCGCCAGCACGTCGAGGCAGTTCATCGGTATGCAGGCCTTCTCGATATCGCCGTTTACGACGCTCCTGGCCATGAACCCGCAGGCCACCACGTCGGCGGCAGTCCTCGGTATCACGCGCATGACGGAAAGGCGCCCGGGACTGTGCCCCGCGCGCCCGAGGCGCTGGAGGCCCGCCGCCACCGTGGGCGGGGCAGCCACCTGCACCACCAGGTCTATGTCTCCGACGTCGATCCCAAGCTCCATGGACGACGTCGCGCAGAGGCAGCGGAGCTCGCCGGATTTCAGGAGTTTTTCGGCCTCCAGCCTCTGCTCCCTGGACACGCACCCGTGGTGCGTCAGCGCGAATTTGCCGCCGTACAGCTCGTTTATGCCGTTCGCCAGCTTCTCGCAGGGCGCGCGGGAGTTCAGGAAGGCCAAGGTCGTGCGGCTGTTTTTGGCCATGCCGTACACCGTCCGGAAAATCTCCGGCCAGATAGTCCCCTCCGGCAGCGCGCGCATGTCCGCTATCGGCGAGACGACCTTCACGTCGATACGCTTCTCGGAGGCCGGCGCGACGAGGGCCGCGTCCCGTGGTTTGCCGCCGTAAAAGCCCGCCAGATACGCGGCGGCCCGCTCCGGCGGCTTGACCGTGGCGCTGAGGCCGATTCGCTGTATCGGGCGGCCGCAGAGGTTTTCCAGCCGCTCCAGCGACAGCGTCAGATGCGTACCGCGCTTCGAGCCCAGAACCGCGTGGAGCTCGTCCACTATGACCGTTTTGACATTGCTGAGGAAAGCGCGGCCATTTTTGCCCGTCAGGAGCACGAAAAGGGACTCCGGCGTCGTCAGCAGAATGTTCGGCGGCCGTTTCAGCATCCTGGAGCGCTCCCCGGGGGGCGTGTCCGAGTTGCGGACGGCCACGGAGACGTCGCCCTCCAGGCCGAGGCCGGCGAGGGGCCTTTGCAGGTTCCGGCGCATGTCGTTCGCGAGGGAGCGCAGCGGCGAGATATACAGGACGGTCAGGCCCAGCGGGCGTTCGCCGGCCTGCTTTTGCTCATAAAAGCCGTTGATGGCGTACAAAAAAGCGGCCAGGGTCTTGCCGGAGCCGGTCGGCGCCGATAAAAGCATCGAGCGCCCCCGCGCGATTTCCGGCCAGCCCTGCCGCTGCGCCGCGGTCGGCTCGCCCAGGCTGGCGGCGAACCACGCCGCCACGTCGGGGTGGAAGTGGGAGAGGGAAGTGTCCATATGATTCGGTAAACGGGGATTTATACTGGAGGCTGGAACCCAGAACCTGGAACCTGGAAAACCCAAAATCTATGGTATACCGGACTATTGCTGTTTCCAGGCTGGCTCTAGGTTCCCGGTTCCAGACTCCAGAATAAATCATCGTTTACCTGGTTATCCTACCTTTCGCTTTTTTCTGTCGCAGCCGGATCAACCGCCAACGTAACCGTCGCCGTCTCGACCGCCTGGGCCGCCGGAACTCCCGGATCCGGTTCGGGCCCGCTTTTCTTTCCGGCCTTTTCGTTGAGCTCGGCTATATTGGAGTGGATCGAAAAAATAACGATGATCAGCTCGTAAAATATCCTGACGCAGACGTTGCCGAGGATGATGATCAGCAGGCCGCTTAGCGCGCTGACCGCAAACAGCGCGAACAGCCCGCAAAGCGTGCAGAACGTCAGGGCGAACACGTAAAGTATCTTCAGGATATCCGTGACTATCAGCTTCCTGAAGTTCAGGAACTCGTGCAGCCACTCCGCGAACCCGGTGAACCTGAAGCGGCTCCTGGGCGAAAAGAAGATGAAGTATGCGGCGACGCAGGCGGCGATCGCCAGTATGAAGGCGATGACCAGAAACACCCCCAGGCCGCTGACTCTGGAATACATGTAAGCAGGCATCCCATGACCCCCCTTATTTTATGAACTTTTATGGGCAGAATTTTACTACACGCGGCAATTTTTTGCAACAGGGCAAAATTTCGGCGGAATTTCGATTTGTAAATCAATTTATCCGTGCAAATCCGCTTTAATCCGCAAAATCCGCGTTCCAAATCTTTGATTAGACTTCTTCGGAAATTGGCGCTTGTCATTCTGAGCGAAGCGAAGAATCTTGATTTTAAGACCCTTCGCTTCGCTCAGGGTGACAATGAAAAATCAA
>WQUN01000241.1 GCA_009782085.1 Bacillota bacterium | reverse complement strand
TTCAAGATCAGGCGATGCGGTTTCGGGCATAGCAAAACCAGACGGCGCAGCCTGAAATGCAGATTCACGGCCCGGCGTCGCGGTTTCGGGCGCGGGTTCACGGCCAGGTAACGCGGTTTCGGGCATAGCGCAGACAGACGGCGCGTTTTCGGATACGGTTAAACAGCCCGGTATCGCGGTTTCGGGCGCGGGTTCGCGGCCAGGCGGCGCGGTTTCGGGCATAGCAAAACCAGACGGCGCAGCCTGAAACGCAGATTCATAACCAGACGGCGCGGTTTCTGGCGCGGGTTCACTATGACCCGCAGACTTGGTCACAAAACCCGCGGCGGCCCCCGCGGCGGAGCGCGGCAAGTTCCCCGCGATATATCCGGCGAGCGAGCCGACCGTGCGCAGGCACTCCAAGTCCAGGTCGTTTTCGACTATGTCCACGCCGTAATTCCTCTCGACCTCCGTCACCAGCCGGGCCGCGGCCAGCGAGTCGGCCAGGCCGCCTTCCCCTAGCAGAGACAGGCCGGGCGCGGCGTCCTCCGCGCGGCAAACTCCCAGGCTTTCGAGGAGCATCCCCAGTTCGGGGTATATTTCGTCAAGTGTTTTATGATACATCGCAGCCTCCGGCAATTATACCGCTTAACCACATAAATCTGCAACGGAAATGTCAAAACAACCCAGCGTCTGCAAGGTTTTTTCTATGCTCCAGGCTCTAGTTTCTGCAGTTATCCAGTATATACCGGAGTGCGAAAACATTGGCCCCCCTATTTCGCCGATTCGCGGCAGAAGCGTCCGTCGAATCGGCTCGTCGTCGGGAGATGTTTTCAGCACCCGGCATAGGAAAACCATGATTTACGGTAAAGAGATTCAAAGATTTGGAACGCGGATTTTTGCGGATCAAATACGGATTATACGGATAATTTTTACGATCTTGCACTTTATAAACGCTGTACTCCGATGTGGGGGCGGTCGGTGACCGCCCGCCCGCCGCCCGCCCGTCAGTGAACACCCGCCCGCTGCCCGCCCGTTTGCTTGATACCTGCGGCTGTCGGCGGGTTCTGGCGGTTAATAACCGCCACTACGTGCTGTCGGCGGGTTCTGGCGGTTAATAACCGCCCCTACGTGCTGTCGGCGGGTTCGGGAGGTTAATAAGCGCACCTACGGGCTCCCGCCGCGTCCGGCAAACGATTATACGTAGGGCGGGGGCTCTGCTCCCGCCGCCGGAAAATGTCGATCCGTAGGACGGGAGCTTCGCTCCCGCCGCTTTCAACGAACGGAGATTTGCAGGGTAAAACCACCCCGCCGGCTACGCCGGCACCCCTTCAAGGGAGGGGAATTCACGGCGGGTTCGGACGGTCAGTGACCGCACCTACGGGCTCCCGCCGCGTCCGGCAAACGATTATCCGTAGGGCGGGGGCTCCGCTCCCGCCGCCGGAAAATGTCGATCCATAGGGCGGGTACTCTGCTCCCGCCGCCACCGGTAACGATTAAATAACCGGTGCAATCGCGCCGGCCTTGGAGCGCCGGGTCGGCGCTCCCTACAACGTTGCCCGCCCATTTGGCGTTTAATTAACATTTATCCGCGTGAATCCGTTTAATCCGTTCAATCCGCGTTCCAGATCTTTGTCTTTGACTTTGTTGTTCACAACGTTAAATCCATTTTACCCCATACCATTAATGACCTCCACCCATCCCGGCCCGGCGCCCTTTGCGGGCAGATCCAGCGCCATTTCCACCGCGCCGCTTGTCCCGCCGGTCCGGTAAAATCCCAGGCTTTTCAGCAGCATGTACGCGGACAGGTCCTTTCTGTTGACTATATATTCGCAGAGCGCGCGTGGCGGCGCGTTTCCGGGCTTTCGCCCCCGCATGACCCCGTTTTCGCCCAGCACGGCGCTTAAAAACGCCGCGCCGATTCCCCTGCCCTCCACGCGGCAGGAGACGCAGAACAGGTCCAGATGAAAAACGCCTTCCTCGTCCCCCGCGCGCAGCAATGCCGCCCCGACGACGCCGTGGCGGCCGAAGATGTCCGTAAGGGAGCAGACATACGCCCATCTCCCCGGAGCGGCCAGATACCCGGCCAGTTCCGCCGCGCCGGGCCTCTCGCGGGTGTTGTTGAGCCTGTTGGTTCGAAGGGCGAGCTCCTCCACGCGGGGGATGTCCCCGGGCAGGGCTTTCCTGACCTCCAGCCGCATTCCGCACTCCGCCAGGAACTCCTCCCGGGAGCCGGAAAAGGCCGCCTCCGCCTCGAGCCGCCTCTCTCGCGCGCGCATAAGCTCCGGCCGCTCCCGCGTGAAATTTTCCGGGACAGCCGCGATCCTTGCGGCCAGCGCGTCCAGGCCGTTTTCGTCCGGCGCGTGGACGGCCATTTCGGGGAAGTAGCGCCTCGCCTGATACCGCTCGAACTCGTCGTCGTCCACGAAGGAGACGCCTGACGGGCTTATATTGAAGCGCTCCATGATCTTGCGGATGCCCGCGGTTTTCGGGGCGTATACGTCGATCTGGGGGTAAATGAAAAACCGCGCCAGGTTTTGTTCGCCGAGCGCGGCGAGGGCGGCGTCCGGGTCGTTCCGGCTGGCCGCGCTCTGGATGACGCCGCGCGCGTCCGCGGCCTCCAGAACGCGACAGACTGCCGGGCGTATTCTGAGAAACCGCCCGGCGTCTGCCCATAGATCGTTTTTACCGGAAATTTCCCGTCCCGCGCCGGACCTGAGGGCCCCGTCCCAGAGCGTTCCGTCCAGGTCCCAGATGATGCATTTGAGAAGATCGCGCATACCTATATTTTATACTCCATCGTGATGTGCGTGGCTTGGAAGCCGAATTCCCTGTAAAGCGCGCGCATCGGCAGGTTCGACACATGCACCTTGCCGACGACCGATTTCGCGCCGGCCTCGCGGCAGTATTCCATGCCGCGCCCCATCAGGGCCCTCGCGGCTTCCGACCCGCGATATTCCACGGCTATATAAAAGCTCCTGAAATTCACATAGCTCTCCCCGGTTAGAAAATTTTCCTTCCCGTCCATCCAGAGCCAGCCGATCACGCGTTCGCCGGCGGCCGCGTCAGGGGCTTTGTCCCGGGCGTTGGCGAGGACGCCGTTTTTGTCCTGGTCCCGGCGTTCAACCATCACGAACATCCCGGACGGGTCCTTGTCGAAGCCCTTTTTCAGCTTGCGGGCGTGGAAATCCGCGTC
>WQUN01000240.1 GCA_009782085.1 Bacillota bacterium | reverse complement strand
TTGTAGGGGACGCCGCCCTCGGCGTCCCGCTGTTGCCGGAAGATTCAGGCAACGCGACCGGGCGGCCCCTGCGATTTTCCGGCGAAAATTTGCCGCATCCGGCGTCCGCTTGCGCTTGACGGGCCAATACAGTATATTCATTACAATGCCAAATGACAATACTAAGCTGCAAAATTGTTATTTAATTTACCTTTTACCCACTAAAATTTGCCGCACCCTCAACCGCAAAACTATTTGACAACCGGATTCCTATGATTTATACTCATCTAAAAATTTGACAGCCTCCGCGCGAAGGTGAACATATGCTCCGCAATATGTCAAAACCCATGCCTGCGGGCATACCGTCGAAGTCCACCGGCTTTTATCGCTTCAGCCAGAGCTATTATTACGGCTTTGGCCGGTTTTGGTCGGATGAAAACGGGAACCCTCAGTCATGAATACGGCCGATAGCAAAATCCGCTTAAAGGGATCGAGATCGCGGCGGGATTCGTGTGAATCCCGCCTTTGTTTTTGGTATTAATAGACATTTGGAGGAAAACCGATGACAGACGCAGGCGGCAAGCAGGAAATCGCGATAATAGGCCTCGGGCTGATGGGCGGGTCGATGGCGTTGGCCCTGAAAAAAACCGGCGGGTACCTGATCACGGGCTACAGCCCGGGCGCGGAGACCAGACGGGCGGCTTCAAAGGCCGGCGCGCTGGACCATATGGCCGGCTCGGCGGCGGAGGCCGTCCGGAACGCGGACATTTCCTTTTTTTGCGCGCCTCCGAACGCCGTGATAGACGAGATCAGGGCCTGCGCGGCGTTTTTCAAGCCGGGTTCGGTCGTGTCGGAGGTTTGCGGCGTCAAGGAGGAGGTGTTCCGGGAGATCACGGCCTCGCTGCCGGCCGGCGTCTCCTATGTCGGCGTCCACCCGATGGCCGGCAAGGAGCGCGGCGGCTTCGCCAACGCCGACGAAAACCTGTACAAAAACGCCGGGTTCATCCTGATGTACGCCGACGATTGCCCGGAGGAAAGCGTGCGGGCGATCGAACGGCTGATCCGCGACCTCGGCTCGGAGCGCGTCTGCCGAAACACCCCCGCGGAGCACGACCGCATAATCGCCTACACGAGCGACCTGATGCACGTCGCCTCCGCCGCTCTCTGCCGGCAGTACGCGGCGGGCATGACCCTAGCGCACACCGCCGGGGCCTTCCGGGACTGCACGCGGGTCGCGGACATAGACGCCGGCCTGTGGACGGAGCTTCTGCTGATGAACGCCAGGCACGTCGCGCCGGTCCTCGGCGAATATATACGGAACCTGACGGATTTCAAGGCGGCCCTGGAGCACGGCTACGAAGGGGCCGTGTACGGCTTTCTGAAAACCGCCGGCGACAACAAACGGAAAATAAACGCTTTGAAAGGGGTCGAGCAGATATGACACGGGAGGTCAGGTATTTTCCGAAGGGCGTGATCCAGATGCCGCCGTCGAAGTACGCTTCCCACAGGGCCCTGATATGCGCGGGGCTGGCCGAGGGGAGGAGCGTCCTTTGGGGCCTGTCCGATTCGGAGGACGCGAGGGCCACGGCCGCCTGCATGACGGCGCTTGGGGCGCGGTATTCGGGCGGCTGCGGCCGCACGGACGCCGAGGGCGCTTTCCCTAAACCGGACGGCCGGATACTGGACTGCGGGGAATCCGGCTCCACTTTGCGCTTCCTGATACCCGTCGCGGCTCTGTCCGGCGAGGAAGTCCTTTTCGCGGGCAGGGGGCGGCTGATGGAGAGGCCCCTCGGCCCTTACGCGGAGGCGCTTGGGAAAAACGGCGTCAGCCTGGAACCGGAGGGCGATAAACTCAGGCTCCGCGGGCGGCTTGGGCCCGGGGTTTTTTCGATGGACGGCGGGGTCAGCTCCCAGTTCGTCTCGGGGCTTCTGTTCGCGTTGCCGCTTTTGGACGGGGACAGCGAGATCCGCATGACCTCGCCGCTGGAATCGGCGTCGTATGCGGGCATGACGATAGACGTACTGGCCGGGTTCGGGATAGACGTGATCAATAACGGATACAGGGAATTTCTGGTCAAGGGCGGGCAGAGATACAGGCCCGCCGAGCGGCGTATCGAGGCGGACTTCTCCCAGGCGGCGTTCTTCCTAGCCGCGGGAGCCCTAGGCGCGGACTGCGAGTGCGCCGGGCTCGACAGGCGCACTGCCCAGGGCGACAAGAAAATCCTGGATATACTCAAAGAATGCGGGATAGAGCTCATCGAGCGGGAAAACGGCAACATCAAGGCCGTGCCGGGCAAGATCCGCGGCGTGACCGCAGACATGTCGGACATCCCCGACCTCGCGCCGCCGTTGGCGGCCATGCTCTGCTTCTGCGAAGGGACGAGCCGTCTCGTGAACGCGGGCAGGCTCCGCCTGAAGGAGAGCGACAGGCTGGCGGCTCTGGCCTCGGAGCTCGGCAAGCTCGGCGCTGACATAGACGAGAAGCCGGACGGCTTGGTGATAAGAGGCGTACAGTCGCTCAAAGGCGGCGCCGTTCGGAGCCATAACGACCACAGGATAGCGATGGCCCTGGCCGTGGCCGCGATAAGGGCCGACGGGCCGGTGTTCGTGGAGGGAAGCGAATGCGTGGGCAAATCGTATCCGGGGTTCTGGGAGGATTTCGGGAAGGCGGAAAAGTAGGAACATTCAATATTGCGGGATATACTATAGCTGTTCAACTTAAAAAATGACCTTTTCATCTGTCACCCTGATGGGTCTGAAGATTCTTCGCTTCGCTCAGAATGACAATGTGGTTATTTTCAAGTTGAATAGCTATACCGGATGCAGAAAACGTTTGCCGACGACTTGGACAGAGGAGGCTAATGTTTTCGCGCTCCGGTATATAATCGGATACGGAGGCGAGGCGCTTGAACACCTGGGGCCGGAATTTCAGAATAACCATCTTCGGCGAGTCCCACGGCCCGGCCGTCGGCGCGGTCATAGACGGGCTTCCGCCGGGCTTCGCGCCGGACATGGACGAGGTCGCGCGGGAGATGGCCCGCCGCGCGCCCGGCGGGGAGCTGTCCACCGCCAGAAAGGAGGCCGACGCCCCGGAGATACTGTCGGGTTATTTCAACGGCAGAACCACCGGCGCGCCGCTCTGCGCGATAATAAGGAACGCGGACGCCCGCTCGGGGGATTATGCGCCGGAGATTCTGCG
>WQUN01000239.1 GCA_009782085.1 Bacillota bacterium | reverse complement strand
TCGAAACCGTAGAAAACGTTTTGGGTTAAGATTTTCCCTACTCGCAGGCATTTGCAATTTTGAATTGGACATGTTTTAGGTTTCGGAAGAAGTTTATTGTGAAACGATGTGGCCGTCCGTACCTGCGGAATACGAAAGCTCGGCTTTGCTGAGTTTCGCCAAAGAAGATCTGTCGAGCTCACGTGATCTAGTAAATCTCAATGCCCGGCAGGTTTTTGATTACGATGGAGGTTGTGCCGTCCTCGTTCGATATATATTCCACGGCGTCGGATTCCTGGGAGAACTCCACGGGCATGCGCACTTCCACGCCGTTGGCGCTCTTTATGCGCTGGAAGCCCAGTTTGGCCTTGACCATGCGCGCCGGCACGCAGACGTCGGGCTTGAGGCCGGCTTCCTCCGCCAGGCCCGCGTATTCCGCGCGGATCTCCGAGTTTGGGCCGAAGACCTCCGCCGCAGCCGCCGAGAGGTTGACGGAATCGTCCTCCTCCGCCTGTTCGATGAGGATGTTCTTTAATAGCGCGGCCTTTTTTGGCTCGGCGGCCAGGTATTTCCCCGCAATCTGCTCCGTGACGTCCGCGATGATGCCGGCCGCCTCCGCCTGAGACAGCTCCGGCTGGCATTTGAGGAAGAGCTTCGAGAAATAGTACGTCTCCTCGCCGTCCACAGGGTACGCTTTCTCTATGACGCGCAGGACCATGGGCTCGAACGGGATCAGGCAGGCCTCCTCGACCTTTCCGCCGCCAAAGGGCAGCGAGGCCGCCATGAGGATCTGGTTGTCGCTCACGCCGTCGCGGCTGTCGGTGCGGTGCACGTAACAGGGCTTGTAATTGAGCTTCAATATGGCCAGGAAGCGCTCGCCCCTGTTTTTGAAATGCACGACGAGGACGTCCCCCGGCGGTATCTCCGCGTTGGCGCGCATTATTCCGAATAGCTGCCGGCAGAGGGCGGCGCTGGCCGCCTTAAAGAATATCTCGCCGTTTATGTATTGTTTTACGACGGGCAAGGCGGGGGAATCCCCCGCAAAGACGGCGTCCTTCGCGTTAGGGGCCGTCATGAGCCTTTTCAGGTGCTTGGTTATAAACACCTCGCAGATCTCGCTCTCGATATCGAGCTCTTCGGATGAGATCAGCGGCTCGTCCGAGGTGTTGTCCAGAATGTGCAGTATAGCGTTGTCGATTGTTATCGCCATTTTATCCTCCGATTTGATCAACAGATTTTATATGAGCATGAACATCAGGATGATGTGCAGAACAGACCCCAGCATGACAAAGATGTGAAAAATCTCGTGAAAGCCGAACCAACTGCGTATCCTCGGCTTCTTCAGCGCGTAGAACACCGCGCCGGCGGTATAGGCCGCGCCCCCGGCCAGGATCAGCGTGAGCTCCGCGGCGGTGGTGGCCCTGATGAGCTGATAGAACACCAGGAGGGCGCTCCAGCCCATGCCTAGGTATATCAGCGTCGAGACCGGGCGCGGCGCGTTTATCCAGAGGAGCTTCAGGACGATCCCCGCGGCGGCCAGCGTCCAGATGACGGCGAGCAGCGAAAAACCCCAGACCCCGCGCAGCGTGATAAGGCATATCGGCGTGTACGTCCCGGCGATAAGCACGAAGATCATCATGTGGTCCACCTTTTTGAGGGCCAGCAGGGCACGCTTTGAGACGCGCACGGCGTGGTACACGCCGCTGGCCGTGTAAAGCAGCACAAGCGCCGCGCCAAAGAGCGCGAAAGACACGATGTGCCAGGGCGTGGCTCTGAGCGCGGCCAGGCATATCAGCACGGCCGTCACGGGCAGCGCCAGCACCGCGAAGGTTATATGGCTCAGCGAACTGAACGGGTCCCGCAGGAGGCCCGGCCTGTTTTCGTTTACGGCTTTCGGCATAGCAACTCACCTGTTTTATCAAACTCTTTTTCCAGCAAATCTATCCCATATCTGATCCTTTTAAGCGTCTCAGCGCGCCCCAAAAGCCCGCAGAGCTCAGCCGCGCCGCACGGGGAAGAGGGCTTTCCGGAGAGCGCCGTGCGCACCGGCCAGAGCACCTGCCCGTTTTTAAGCCCCAGGTCCAGCGCGAGTTTGATCAGCCGCTCATGGACAGCCGCCTCATCCCAGCCCGCAAGGCCCGACAGCGCGTCCAGGGCGGCTTTAAGGGCGGCGAGGGCGATCTCCGGCGTCGTTTTCAGCTTTTTATGGGCGTACAGCTCCGCGGGGTATTCCGGCAGGCAGTCTATGAAATCGAACAGGGCCGGGGCGTCCTTCGCGAGCTCCACGCGGCTCTGGGCCATAGCCGCCATCTTTTCAAAATCCAGATCGGCGCACTTTATGGCCTGTTTGAAGTAGGGGAGGGCGAGGCTCAAAAACCGCGCGGGCTCCATGCGCTTTAGGTATTCCCCGTTGAACCAGCGTAGCTTCTGCTCGTCAAAGATCGAGGGGGACTTGCTGAGCCCGGACAGCTTAAAGGCCGCTTCCAGCTCCGCCAGGGTGAAAAACTCCCTGTTGTCCTCCGGGCTCCAGCCCAGCAGCGCGATATAGTTTATTACGGCCTCCGGCAGGAAGCCCTGAGCCAGGACGTCCTCAAAGGAAGGGTCCCCGCGGCGCTTGGACATCTTCTGCCCGGCGGCGTTCAGGATATGCGGCAGATGTACGTACACCGGCTTTTCCCAGCCGAAGGCGTCGTACAGCAGGTTATATTTCGGCGTGCTGGAGAGGTATTCGTTGCCGCGGACGACATGGGTGATATCCATCAGGTGGTCGTCCACGACGTTGGCGAAGTTGTAGGTCGGCAGGCCGTCGCTTTTTATGAGCACCTGGTCCTCCAGCTCCGCGTTATCGACGGTTATGTCGCCGTATATCTCGTCGTGAAAGGCGGTTGAGCCGGCGGGGATCGATTGCCTGATCACGAAGGGCTCCCCCGCGTCAAGGCCGCGCCGGATCTCGCTGCGGTTCAAATCCCTGCAATGCCCGTCGTACTTGGCAAAGCCGTCGGCGTCCTTGAGTTCCCGCAGGCGCGAGGGCGGGCAGAAACAGCGGTAGGCCGCGCCCTTATCGACGAGCTCAAGGGCGTACCGCATATATGAATCCGCGCGCTCGCTCTGAATGTACGGCCCATACGGCCCGCCGATGTCCGGCCCCTCGTCGTATCTGAGGCCAGCCGTTTTGAGCGTGCTGTATATCACGTCCGCGGCGCCCTCCACATAGCGCCCGGCGTCCGTATCCTCGATACGCAGGATAAAAACGCCGCCGTTTGACCTGGCTATGAGGTACTCGTACAGCGCCGTGCGCAGATTGCCTATATGCATATAACCCGTGGGGCTGGGGGCGAAGCGTGTGCGTATTGTTTTTGACGCCGGCCCCGGTACTGTATCTGACATGCGTGTGCCGCTCCCGAAAAAAGGATATCAGGCCGATGCCGACCGGTCAATAGCCGCGGTCAGTTCGGCGGCTTATATGTATCCAGCATCCTGAAACGCGGGAAATACTGAAATATGGCCTTGCCGAGGATCTTGTTCCGCTGCACGAAATGTTTCTGCCAGAAGCGCGAATCGTTGGAGTTGTTGCGGTTGTCCCCCATCATGAAATAGCAGTTTTGCGGGATGACAAACGGACCGGCGTCGCCCGTGGGCGTTCCGTTGGTGAAGGAGTCGGGGAGGGGTGTGTCGGAGCCGTCGATGTAGACCTTGCCATTTACGACCTGCAGCGTCTCCCCGGGCAGGCCGATTATGCGCTTGATAAAGAGCTGTTTCTCATCGTCCGGGAAGGGAAAGACGACGATGTCGTAGCGCTTCGGCGCCGAGAACCAGTACGAGAGGCGAAAGGCTATCAGCCTGTCCTTGGCCTGTATCGTCGGCACCATGGATTCCGAGGGCACCCGGGCGTTGACGATGACAAAATTGGTCATGAATATCGCGAACAGAAGGCCCAGCGCGATGACCATGATCCAGCTCAGTATTTCCCTTCTCGCCTCGGTGTAACTCATGCCGCCGAAGCCTTTTTTAGGCCCCGCGAGCCCGTCGGGCGCCTGGGTTGCATTATCCGGAGCCGAACCGGCCTGATTTGAACCGATTTGATTTGAATCGACCTGATTTGAATTATTTTGTTCCGACAAAAAATCACCCGCTCGAAATTACATTAAATTTTAACCTTAAATTTAAACCTTATTCACGGCATTCACAGCCGCAGGGGGGCCTCTGGCCGTCCGCAAGCCTGAAAAGCCTGGAAATGACCCTAAAATCAAGACCAAAAATTCCTAAAATTGACGTGGGTTCGATTGCTCGCTTACAGTACAACCGGCTAAAGCCGGAAGACTTAGTACCGCCTGAAAGGCGGACTAAATGGCTGAACGCGCGTCCGCAAAGCTGTAGATGTGTTCTGAAACCCCGATTTATTGTAGGAGTAAACCACGTATAGCCCCTGTCCAGGGCAGAGACAAGCTCTGCCCCTACAGGTTTCGGAACAGATCTTGTAATTATAGGACGCTTTTAATCCGGCGGGCGGACAGGGTCGTCCGCCCCTGCGGAATACGAGAGCTCGGGGTCGTCCGCCCCTACGGAATACGAAAGCTCGGCTTTGTTGAATTTCGCTGAAGAAGATTTGCCGAACTCACGTTAAAATTAAATATACGGCCGCTTTGCGCATCCATAAACCTGAAAGCGCTAGAACGCTTTAATCTCTCGGGGTCTAATTCCCCGCAGCTTGCTGCGAACTAACTTTAGGTTTTAGGGTTTTAATACTTCGCAGCTTGCTGCGGAGAAGTTCATTTCGGCGGACGGCCGGAGACCGCCCCTGCAGCAAGATCCTTGGCTTTGTTCATAAAAAACCCGCTCGCGCTTTTGCCGCGCCCGATATATGTAAGCCGGCCCGCGGGATCTACGAGCCTTTAATCCAAATAATCCTTGAGCTTCTTACTCCGGCTGGGGTGGCGGAGCTTGCGCAGCGCCTTGGCCTCTATCTGGCGTATGCGCTCGCGCGTGACGTTGAATTCCTTACCCACTTCCTCCAGCGTGCGCGCGCGGCCGTCTTCCAGGCCGAAGCGCAGTTTCAGGACCTTTTCCTCCCTGTCCGTCAGGGTATCCAGCACGCTGATGAGCTGTTCCTTCAGGAGTGTGAAGGCCGCCGCCTCCGCCGGGGCGGGGATGTCGTCGTCGGGGATAAAATCCCCCAGATGGCTGTCTTCCTCTTCGCCGATGGGCGTCTCGAGGGAGACGGGCTCCTGCGCGATTTTCATGATATCGCGCACCTTTTCCACGGGCATCTGCATCTCCCTGGCCAGTTCGTCCGCCATCGGGTCCCGCCCGTATTCCTGGAGCAACTGGCGTGAGACGCGTATGAGCTTATTGATGGTCTCGACCATGTGGACGGGTATGCGTATGGTGCGCGCCTGATCCGCGATGGCGCGGGTTATGGCCTGGCGTATCCACCATGTGGCGTAGGTGCTGAATTTATAGCCCTTTCTGTAGTCAAATTTCTCGACGGCCTTGATGAGCCCCAGGTTGCCCTCCTGTATCAGATCCAGGAACAGCATGCCGCGCCCGACGTACCGCTTGGCGATGCTCACCACGAGCCTCAGGTTCGCCTCCGCGAGGCGGCGGCGGGCGTCCTCGTCCCCGCCCTCCATGGCCTGCGCCAGCTCGATCTCTTCGTCTGCGGAGAGCAGCGGCACCTTGCCGATCTCCTTAAGATACATGCGCACGTGGTCGTCCGTGCTTATGACGCCTTCGATAGCGGTGATGTCGATGTCTTTCTCGACTTCCTCTTCGATCTCCATGTTGCCGAGCACGTCGATGCCCTGCGCCTCAAGGTATTCGTAAAGCTTTTCGATGAGGTCCGGCTCCATCTCGACATCGCACAGGAAGTCCATTATCTCCTTGTATTCAAGGACGCCCTTCTTTTTCTTGCCCAAAGCCACGAGTTCCTTGACTTTGCTCATCAAAGCGTTGTCTTCCAGGGTCTTCAAATTTACCATCCTATTCATCAACCCATTCATCAGGCGTTAAATATAATCAGGAGCCGTAAAAACGCAGGCGATTATATAAAATTTAGGCGTTTGTCACAAATTTCTATACATTTTACGTTTACTATTTTAACCATCTGAAATCTTTATATTCAGCGTAATGGCGGATTCTCGCGTTTTTTTCAGCCAATCGAGACTTTCTTCGGAAATTTCCTTCATATTATTTACATTTATAGACGAAATTTTAAGTTTTCTGACAAAATCATTGAGCGCCTTTTCCAGGGAAGCCTTATCGTCAAAGTTCGCCGGCGTGTCAAAGACCTCCGCGATCTTGCGCTGGCGCTCCGCGGTGTCGAACTGGCTCACCAATGAGGCGGGCGCGGGCCGCAAACCCCGCTGCCAGCTCCGGGCGATGTGCCCGTAGAGCTCTCTATAGTCCCCATCGGGGAAATCATCCGCCGTGACGTATGGCCCCGCGGCCGCGTACGCGCGCTGATCCACGCACATCAGGCTGAGCAGGTTCTTCTGCGCCTCCGTCACGCCCTTCGCGTTCATATTGTCGTTTTTAAGATACGCGGAGTTTAGCTTCACGGCCGCCGGCGCCGTATCGCGGCCGGAGCCGCCCTTGAAAACGCGGGCCTTTATGGCCTCCGGGGATATGCCCGTCACGCGCGACACCTCGCCCGCGTACGCCTCGATCTCAATGGGATTCTCCAAGGACGAGAGGATGCCGGCCACCTCTGTGGTGAATTTTACCCGCTCCTCCAGCTTATCCAGGTCATACGCCGCGTGCGCGACGTCTATCCGGAAGGTTATATGGCCCGGCGCTTTGTTCAGAATCTCGTTAAAGCGCTCCGCGCCGAATTTCTTTATGTATTCGTCCGGGTCCTTGGCGTCCGTCACCCGCGCGACCCTCACCGCCAGCCCGCCGCCCGTCAGCACGGGTATAGCCCGCAGCGCGGCCTTTACGCCGGCCGCGTCGGAATCGAACAGCAGCGTCGCCCCGGCGACGTTTATGCGCTTCAATGTGCGGACGTGTTCCTCATTAAAGGCCGTACCGAGCGCCGCGACGGCGTTTTCAAAGCCCGCCTGGTGCAGGGCGATGACGTCCATATACCCCTCGACGATGACGACTTCCCTGCGCCTGGTTTTCCGGGCGAAATTGACGCCGTACAGGTTGCGGCTCTTTTCAAAAACCGGGTTCTCCGCGGAATTGAGGTACTTGGGCTCGCCGTCCGCGATGACGCGCCCGCCGAAGCCCGTTATATTGCCCCCTATGTCAAAGATGGGAAACATCAGCCGGCCAAAGAACCTGTTATAGTAAGCGCCCTTTTCGCTCTTTGCGATAAGGCCCGCCGCCAGGGCCGTCTCCTGGTCGGAGCCCTGGCTCATAAGATGCTCGAGCAGCCCGCCGCCGGGGCAGTAACCCAGCCCGAAGCGCCTGCGCATTTTCCCGCTGACGCCCCGCGCGTCAAGATAATCCGACGCCTGCTTGCCCTGCGGCCCGTTCAGGCTATCAAAAAAATAACGCGCCGCCGCCTTGTTTGCCGCCAGTATCGCCTCTTTTTTGAGCGCCTCGTCCGCTTTTTTGGCCTTGAGGCGCATCAATTCCGCGATGTCGGAAGGGTTGGCGCGCGTCTGCTCGGGCAGGCTGATCCGCACGCGGTCCGCGAGGAACCGCACGGCCTCCGGAAAGGCGTAATTCTCGCGCTCCATGATGAAGGTATAGACATTGCCGGCCGCCCCGCAGCCGAAGCAGTGGTATGTCTGCCGGTCCCGGTTGACGGAAAAAGAGGGGGATTTTTCCTTATGGAACGGGCACAAACCGAAATAATACCCGCCCCTTTGCTTCAGCGGGACATACGCGGATATGACGTCCACGATGTCGTTCTCCGCGCGGACTTGTTCGATTATATCTTCCGGGTAAAACACGCTATCACCCGACGGGTCCCAATGGGTTTATGTACAGCCGGTCATAAATAATAAAAAAAGTATAAATCACACATTAATATTATTCGACGCTTATACCCAATATCCTTTAACTATTTTCCAATCTCATTATTTTCCAATCCTCCAATCACTCCAATCTCTCCCAATCCCATCAAGAATTATTTTCCAGACAGCTTCGACGCCCTGCTTCGTCTCCGATGAAAACGGGATCAGGGTCTGCGCCGCGGGCCGGGCCGGGCCGTCGGGGACGGCGCTCTCCGGCGCCTCGGCGGCGTCCAATGAGCGGCGGATGACGCCGAGCTGCTTTTGAAGCTGACTGCGCTTGAGCTTATCCGCTTTTGTGGCCAGTATCGTAAAGGCGTAGCCGTAATGCGCGAGCCAGTCGAACATCATTTTGTCCCCCGCCGAGGGCTCGTGGCGGATATCCACGAGGAAGAAGACGCGCCTTATCTGTTCGCGCCGCATCAGATAACGCTCTATCATGGCGCCCCATTTCCGGGTTTCCGCGCGCGGGATTTTGGCGTAACCGTAGCCGGGCAAGTCCACGAAAAAGAGCTCGTTTTCTACGCTGTAAAAGTTGATGGTGCGGGTTTTGCCGGGGGTCTGGCTTGTCCGCGCCAGCGATTTCCTGCCGAGCAGGGCGTTGATGAGCGAGGACTTGCCCACGTTGGATTTGCCGCAGAATACGAATTCCGGCCGGGCCTCCCGCGGGTACTGCTCCGGCTTGACGGCGACGGCGGCGAGGCTGACCTCGTTTACGCGTATTCCGTTGTTTTCGGTGTTTTGCATGCCGTCCCCTGTTTCAGTAATAATTTTAGTCACAAATGTGAAAAATAAGAACAAGAATTGTATAGTTCTGCTGTGCGCCCGACTTTTTGGGCGCACAGATACCTCTGTCTGCTGTGCGCCCGACTTTTTGGGCGCACAGATACCTCTGTCTGCTGTGCGCCCGACT
>WQUN01000238.1 GCA_009782085.1 Bacillota bacterium | reverse complement strand
CCGTTTCTGAACACATAAAAACTGTGCCCGAGGAGCTCCATTTCCATCACGGCCTCCTCCGCGTCCATCGGCTTCAGCGGGAAGCGCTTGGTTTTGACAATGACTACCTCTTCGGCCTGCTCCGCCTCGTCCGCGCCTCCGCCCATCTGCGTCAGTTCATCCCTGAAAGCGGCGTCCCTCCTGGAGCGGTCTTTCAGGCGGTTTTTGTATTTCAGGAGCTGCTTTTCCAGGACGTCCACGATTTCGTCGACGGCGGTGTACATGCTGTCGGCGGTGACCTGCGCCCTCAGTATGCGTTTGGGAAGCGGCACGTTGACCTCGATTTTGTTCATCTGCTTGTTGACGCTATAGGTCACGACGATCTCCGCGTCCCTCGGGAGCAGCTTTTCCAGCCTGCGGATCTTCTGCTCGGTCCTCGATTTTACGTCCTCCTGGACTTCGAGATTCTTTCCGTTGAACTTGAATATGAACTGCATCAGACGCCCTCCTTCATCATTTTCCTGATTATTTTCCTGATTATACATCAAGACGCCGGCATGGTCAAACGGCGGAGGCGATTTACACGGCTTTTTTGAACCTATGATTCGACACTTTACTCACTTTATACGAATCTTAATCTGATTCGATTACTCCACGGCGCTTAAAAACGCGTCGCCGATTACGGCGTGGCCGTTTAGGGAGGGATGTACGCGGTCCCAGGCGATGACCGCCGAATAGTTGTGCCTCAGCACGCGCAGGAACGCCGCCTGGGTGTCGGCGAAGTGCGTCCCGTGCCTCTCGGAGGCCTCTTTGACCGCCCGCCCGTACTCGTCGATCATCGCCCGCATCGGGTCCTGCGGGTTGTTCTCGATGAAAAACGGCGTCATCAGGACTATGTTTTTGACCGTTGGCGCGGTTATCGTCATCAGCTCGTCCAGCGTCCGCGCGTATTCCCCGATGCGCACATGGGTCTCCGGCATGGCGGGGCTGTCAAACTGCCGCCAGACGTCGTTCACGCCGATCATGACGCAGAGCCAGTCCGGCTTAACGTCGAGCACGTCCGCCTGCCAGCGGTTTTTCAGGTCGCGGATGGTGTTGCCGCTCACGCCCTTGTTGACGACGCGTATAAGGCGCTCCGGGTAGGCCGAGAAGAGCCGCGCGGCCACATACGAGACGTAGCCGTTCCCAAGCGCGGGGAAGAAGCCTTCCCCGGCGGGCGCGGCGCGGCCGCAGTCGGTCACGGAATCGCCTATGAACAGAAGTTTTTCGCCGTTTTGTATTTTCATCATTTCACGTCCCTTTTCAGAAATGTGGCATAGGCTATGGCCAAAGTCGCGGCAAGGACCGCGGCGGCCGGTATCGCCAGTGCGGCGAACTTCCCCGTCAGAACTGGGCCGCCCCAGGAGTTCATCTGCGCGTATATGCTGTAGAGCAGGTTGTCCGAGACCCTGTTGAGGATATCGCTGTGGAAAGCCTGCAAAATGAGGGTCAGAAACTGTTCGAGCACGATTATCGCGATGCCGATCCCGACGGTCCCGCCGACCCCGCGTATGACAAAGGCGATGGTCAGGAAAATCGCCGAGTAGCCCAGGGCCTGCAACAGGGCCATGAGGAAAAAGACGGCGAAATTTCCGGCGGCATTGTCCATGGGCGGCTGCCCCCAGCCCTGGAAAACGGCCGTCGTCAGGATAAATATCACGGCCGTTTCAACGGTGAACCACAGGGTCACGACGGACTGGGAGTAGACCTTGCCGAGAAACCACGACGTCCGGCTCGTCCCCGTGGACAGGGCGTTGCGCACTGTGCCTCTGTCGAACTCGGAGACGATATACATCCCCGCGAAGACCGCGCAGAGGATCGTGATGATCTGCGAAAGCTGGGTGAACGAGAACATGGCGGCAAACCCGCTGAAATTGCTCAGGGTCTCCACGGTTTGGGCCGCCTGGTCGTTAAGCCCCTGAGTGTTTATCGCGGCGCCGGAGAGGGTGGAGACGGCGTAGCCCGCCAAAGCGCAGACCGCCGCGCATATCACCGACATTATCTTTAACATGGAGCTTTTTATGAGTTTATAGTTTTCGGCCGAAATCGTTCTCATTCGCCCGCCCCCTTTCCGGGCCGCGCAAGCCGCGGGCCGCTCCGCCCCGGCGCGTCGTCCGTTTCGGCCCAGGCCGGCCCGCCCTCGCCGATGAGGCCGAGGAAATATTGCTCCAGGTCCTGGCCCTGCAAAGAAACGCCGCGGACAACCGCGCCGGCGGATACCAAGGCCGCGGTGATCCTCGCCGTATCGGCGTCCTGGTCGTAGATGCGGAGCTCGCCGCCGTCCGCGGCGTCGAAATCGGCGACGCCGATGCTTTTAAGCGCCTCGCCGGCCTTTATTGGGTCGTCCGTCTCGACGGACACGAAGCGGCGGCACTCGTTTTTCAGCTCGTCGGCGGTGAGCTGCTTAATCAGCCTGCCGTTGTGGATGATGCCGTAGTCGTTCGCCAGCAGGTGCAGTTCCGATAGGATATGGCTCGAAATCAGTACCGTGACGCCTTTCTCGCGCGCCAAGGACTTCAGCGTCTCCCTCACGTCGGCTATGCCGGTCGGGTCGAGGCCGTTGATCGGTTCGTCCAGGATCAGGAATTCCGGCTCCTCCAACAGAGCCAGGGCCAGGCCGAGCCGCTGCTTCATGCCGAGGGAAAAGGCCCTGGCCTTTTTGCGGCCGGTGTCGGCGATTCCGGCCAAAGCCAGCGCCCGCGCGATACGTTCCTTTCCGGCAGTGGACCCCGCTTCGCGGCGGCGCGCCTCCATGTTTTCATAGGCCGTCATGTTCGGGTACAGGGACGGCGTCTCGATGACGCCGCCGATCCTGCGCCTGGCCGCGGTCAGATCCCGCCCGGTTTTCCCGAGCAGCTCGATCTCTCCGGAATTCGGAGCCGCGAGCCCACAGACCATCCTCATGAACGTGGTCTTCCCGGCGCCGTTTTTGCCGATAAAGCCGTAGATGCGCCCGCGCCCGATCTCCATGCTGACGCGGTCGACGGCCGGCCTCCCGCCGAAGCTCTTGCAGAGCTCGCGGGTCTTTAGAACTATGTCGCTCAAAAGGGTTCCTCCTTTATGGCTGAGAGTAACCTCGGAAACTCCAAACCCGCATGAATACAGGGTTATAAATATACAACCAATTTAACGTACCCCATGTAGGGGCGGCCATTGGCCGTCCGCGGA
>WQUN01000237.1 GCA_009782085.1 Bacillota bacterium | reverse complement strand
CCGTCAACATGTCGTTCGGCGGCGGCGCGTACAACTGGACGCAGATCGGCGGCGGAGTGGACGCGCCCGGCTGGGCGAAGCTGGGTTCCATAACCGTGGCAAACGCCGGCGACACTGCCTCCGTCAGGCTCAGGATATGGCAGGCGTACGCCATCTTCCTCGACAGGTTCTATATAACCGACAACACCTTGTACACACCGAAAGACGCCGATTTCGGGCTCGGGAGCACAGAACCGGCGGATCCGGGAACGGTTGTCCTGAAGACGACGAACGGCGTGCTGACCGTCGAGGCGGAGGATACCGCCTACGACAAGACCAGGATGTGGCTGAGAACGGACGCTATCTTTTCGGGCGGCAAGGCCATAGGCCCCATTGCGGAGGACAAGACCTCCCCGCTTCCCATCGACGCCCCGCCGGACATCGACCTCAGCTTCATAGCAGACCAGGCCGGCACGTATAACGTCTGGGTGCGGAGCACGTCGTCCTTGCCGGACACATACGGGCGGGCCTGCAACATGTCGTTCGGCGGCGGCTCGTACAACTGGACGCAGATCGGGGGCGGGGTGAACGCGCCCGGCTGGGCCAAACTCGGAAGCATAACCGTGGCGAACGCCGGCGGCGTCGCTTCCGTCAGGCTCAGGAATTGGCAGTCATACGATATCTTTTATGACAAGTTCGTAATAACCAACAATGCCTCCTACATACCGAACGACGGAACCCCCGGGTCCGACCTGGACACGACGGTCGGCACAATGAAGACCCTGAACGGGTTTGTCATGGAGGAATGCGAGTACCTGCCCTGGAACCCGAACGCGCTCCATCTTGTCACCGGCTCCGACATGTCCAACAACCAGGGCCTGGCCGTCAATTTCGAGGACAAGACCGTACCGGCCGCCGATACCGCGCCGGATCTGAACCTGTCATTCACAGCCGACAAGAGCGGCACGTACGCCGTGTGGGTCAGGCTGACCTGCACGCCGGCGGGCAGCACGGGCAACAGCGTGTTCCTGTCGGTCGGCGGCGCGCCCTACGATTACGCGGCCCTGAGCGGGAACCCCACAACGTTCGACTGGAGCAGGATCGCGTCTGTCACGGCAATAGCCGGCGATTACGTGTCGGTGCGGATCATTAAGCGGCAGAACATCGGCATAGTGTTCGACAAGGTTTGGATATCCGACACCAAGGTGACGCCGACGGGCATGGGCAAGCAACCAGCAGGCGGCGAGGTCGTCTTGCTTCCCTCCGGAGTATATCCGATCCCGCCGGTCACTCCGCCGGCGGAGCATCCGCGCCTCATGTTCAGAGCGAGCGATATCCCGAATATCAAGGCCAATTTCGCCGCGGAGCAGAACCAGCCTGCGATACGGGCTTTCCAGGCGCTTATCGCCAAGCCCACGGACGGCGTTCTCCCGGCCCCGCAGCCGGGCGCGTCCAACTTCAATCAGGCGCCGCTTACCAATATCGAGGCCCTGGCGTTCGACTACGCCGTAAACGGCAGCGTCGGGCACGGCCAGGCGGCGGTCCAGGCCATAAAGAATTACTACAATACGGTCCAGTTCCTCACGTCGGACTCGATGACATACCGTTATATCGGAGCGTTCATCTTTACGGCGTCGGAGGTCTATGACTGGTGCTACCCGCTGATGAACGGCGACGACAGGAAAGAGTTCATGCATATGGCGGAGTCCGTCGCGGTCGACATGGAGATCGGATATCCGCCGAACAAGCAGGGCGCGGTGACCGGCCACGGCGGCGAGACGTCTCTGCTAAGGGACCTCATGTCGCTGGGCATCGCCTCTTACGACGAGCGGCCCGACGTGTACAACTATGTCGCCGGCAGGTTCTTCGCTCAGTACGTGGAACCGCGGAATTACGAGTACCGGTCGTCTTTGCATAACCAGGGCAACGCCTACGGCGAATTCAGGGGCGGCAGCGAACTTTGGGCGGCCTTCCTGTTCAGGCAGATGTCCGGCGTGTACGTTTTCGACGAGGACCAGCAGTATTTCCCCTATCAGTGGATGTATTCCCGCCGTCCCGACGGCCAGGCCTTCAGGGTCGGCGACGACTACTGGGAATCAGGGACCACCCCGTACTGGAACGGCTGGAACGCGACGCTGGGTATGGTCTCCAATTTCTACGGGGACGAGTATCTCAAGCGGGAGTTCGAGAGAGAGAATCCGTTTTTGATGAATTTCACCAATAGTCTGGACCTGTATACTCCCGTGACCCATCTCATAATCAACGACCCGCTGCTGGCGGGCAAGCCGTCCGCGGAGCTTCCGCTCAGCAGGTATTTTCCGGGGCCGGCGGGCACGATGATAGCCAGGACGGGCTGGAACGACGGGGTCGAGGCGCCCGACGTCGTGGCGATGATGAACATCGGCGTCCAGTACGCGGCGAATCATCAGCATCTGGACATGGGCAGCTTCCAGATATATTATAAGGGTATGCTGACAGGCCACTCCGGCCGCTACGACGACGGCTACGCCACCTCCCACGACGCCCAGTACAACAAGCGCGGGATCGCCAACAACATCCTCCTGATCCACGACCCCAACGAGACGTTTAACTATCAGGGCACGCCGATGGCTAACGACGGCGGCTACCGCATCCCGAACAACGGCGGCGAGGTCGCGACTTTCCAGCAGTGGATGAGCAGCGGCATGGACACCGGCGCCGTGCTGGGCGAGGAGTTCGGGCCCGACACGATAAGCCCCGAATACACATATATCAAGGGCGACATAACCCGCTCCTATTCCTCCAAGGCGCAGGAAGTCCTCCGCTCGATGCTGTTCCTGCCGCTGGACGACAAGGACCACCCTGCGGCCATGATAGTCATGGACAAGGTAACGGCCTCCGACCCGAGGTTCAAGAAGGGATTTTTGCTGCACTCGCTGGAGGAGCCGACCGTGACCGGCAACAGGACCGTGATCGAGAGGACGGCTTTGAACGATACCAACAAGAACTACAACGGCAGGCTGGTATGCGACACGCTGCTTCCGAAGCCCGGGAACACCGTCATCGAGAAGATCGGCGGCCCCGGCAAGGAATTCTGGATAGACGGCCAAAATTACCCGGCGAAGTTCCCCCCGAATTCCAGCAGCGACAACGAGGGCCAGGGCTGGGGCAGGGTCGAGATCTCGCCGGTAGCGCCTCAGGCCACAGACTATTTCCTGAACGTGCTGACCGTCTCCGACGCCGGCGGCGTCGTGAAGGATCTGGACAGTCAGCTGATAGAGGGCGAGGCGTTCGTTGGCGCGGTCGTGTCCGACCGCGTGGCGGTGTTCGCCAAAGGCGCGCAGAGGCTGGAAGGCCCGATCTCCTTCACGATCCCCGGTACCGGCGACTTTGAGGTGGCCGTGGCCGGCATAAAGGAAGGCACATGGACGGTCAACGGCATGGACGTGAAGGTGTCCGACGAGGGCGGCATCGCTTACTTTTCCGCCGCGGCCGGCGGCGTGACTATGACGTACAAGAATACCGACTCCGGCAAGACCTTCACAACCACTCCCGTGACCTCCGACGGCGTCGGCGTGAAGCTGGACAAGGCGTACATCTATCTGGACCCGGCCGCGGCGCTGGCTGACGGCGCGGTTATGGTCCCGGCGGCTGCGTTGGCAAAGAAGCTGGGCGCGTCCGCCTCCTGGGACGCGGCTTCGCGGACGCTGACCGTCGAGAAAATGGACGAAAACGGCAAGGTTAACGTCATCAAAATCACCGCCGGCAGCCTGACGGCGTATGTGAACGGCCAGCCGGCCGCGCTGGCTGCCGCGCCGGCAATGAACGGCGAAACCCTGACGGCCCCGGCGGATTTCCTCACGGAGAGTTTGGGCGGGCTCTATTCCTGGGATCCGTTCGCCATGACGGCGAATCTGACCTCGCCGAAGCCCGCCGCCCCCAAGGGCCTGCAGGGATACGCGATAATAACGGGCTCCTCCGCTTCCGCTTACTCCGAGGATTACACGGACAAAAACTCGTGGGACAAGAACTATGACACGCTGTGGTCGGCCCAGGGCGAGGAGTATGTCACATACGAGTTCGACAGCGTGTACAACATCACCGGCGTTGAGCTCTTCCTGAACCCGAACTCCGGGCGCACCGCGTATTTCGAGATACTGGCCTCCGAGGACGGGGTGAACTTCACGTCCGTGTATTCCGGCCAGGGCGACGGCGCCGTGAACAACGCCTGGGAGACGTTCGCATTCGGGCAGCCGGTCAGGGCAAAGTTCATGAGGTATCTGGCCAAGGGCAGCAATATCAGCATGTGGAACGGCCTGAAGGAGATACGGTTCAAAACAAACGACTTCGCGATAATCGAGAATTCCAGCGCGTCCGCGTATTCGGAGCAATTTTACGACACCAACGCGTGGGACGGGGATTTCAACACGCTGTGGTCGGCCCAGGGCGAGGAGTATGTCACGTTCAGGTTCGACAGGGAGTATACGGTAGGCGCCGTAGACCTGTTCCTGAACCCGAACTCGGGGCGCACAGCGTACTTTGAGATACTGGCCTCCGAAGACGGGGTGAACTTCACCTCAGTGTATTCGGGCCAGGGCGACGGTTCCATAAACAACGCCTGGGAGACTTTCGCGTTCGGTCAGCCCGTCAAAGCAACGTACATGAGGTATCTGGCCAAGGGCAGCAACATCAGCATGTGGAACGGCCTGAAGGAGATACGTTTCAGGGTCGCGGCGGAAGCGGCCGTTGATAAGGACGCGCTGGCCGGGGCGATAGCAAAGGCCGAGGCATACGACGCGAACAGGTATACGGTCGCCTCCTGGGCGGCTCTGTCGGAAGCCCTCGGCAAAGCCAGAGAAGCGTACCAGTCCTCCGACGGACAGGCGGCGATCGACGCGGCGGCGGAAGCCCTGTACGCCGCGATGGACGCTTTGGTTCCGGCGAAGCTGGAATGCCCGGTGAAATCCATGGCGGCCAAGATCGGCAAGCCGCTGGCGATCCCGTATACATGGGACGGCCCGGGCGCTCCGGTTATCACGTCGTCGAACCAGGCGGTCTGCGGCATAGGCGCGAACGGGACGCTCACGCCTATGAAGGCCGGCATCGCGGTCATCACGATAACCGCGCCTGACGGGACGAAGGTTGTGTTTGCCGTTACGGTAACGGCGTAGCGCGCCGGCGGCGGCAATGAAGAGGTAATAAGTAATAAGTAACAGGTATTAAGCTAAAAGGAGCGCGCCGTTTGCTTACGCAGACGGCGCGTTCCTTGCGACTGTTACGGCAAAACGCTTGGCATATACCGGATGCAGAAAACATTTGCCGACGACGTGACAGAGTAGGCTAATGTTTTCGCACTCCGGTATAGCATTTACAAGTGTGAGCAATAATTCAAACGAAACGACAATAGGGAACCTCTATAAACGGTTACCGATATTTCGTTACGCGACAATAAGGAACCGTGAAATATTAATGTTGAACGGTTCCTAACCCAGGAGGCCGCCTATGCCCGCCATCCCCAGCATCCCCCTCTCCGCCCTCGCCGCCTGTGAAAAAATCAGCCTTCTCGCCCGCCTGAACGGCGCTTTCCCGAATTTCGAGGCGGTTTTCAGCGACGAGACGCATAACTTCGTCACGCCCTGCGAGCCGCGCCTCGGCGAGGAGGTCACGGTCCGCCTGCGCGCCGGCAAAAACAACGCCTCCGCCGCGCGCCTGTGTTACGGCGGGAGCGTTATGGACATGACCAGGACGGCCTCCGACGGCCTGTTCGACTATTACACAGCCTCCTTCCGAATGACCGGCAAGAAAATCAACTACTATTTCAAGCTCTCCATGAGCGGCTCGGAATACTTTTACAACAAGCGCGGGCTCTACCGCGACCTGGCCGAGGGGTTCAACTTCACGCTTGTCGCGGATTTCGCGACGCCGGACTGGGCCGCCGGCGCGGTAATATACCAGATATTTGTGGACAGGTTCCGAAACGGCGACTTATCCAACGACGTCCTGACGAACGAGTACATCTACCTCGGTCAGCCGTCCAGGCGCGCCGATTGGGGCGAGGACGTCCCCGCGCGAGACGTCTGCAATTTCTACGGCGGCGACCTGAAGGGCGTTATGGAGAAAATGGCGTATCTGAAAGAGCTTGGCGTGGAAGCCGTATATTTCAACCCGCTGTTCGTCTCGCCCTCCAGCCATAAGTACGACATACAGGACTACGACTATGTGGACCCGCATTTCGGCGCCATTCCCGAGGACGGCGGGGACGTCCTCAGCCAGGACGCGTTCAAAAACCGCAACGCCTCCAAGTACGTCGCGCGGACTGCCCGTCCGGCCAACCTGGAGGCGAGCAACCGCCTCCTGGCGGAGCTGATCGGCCTGGCGCACGCAAACGGCATACGCGTCATTCTGGACGGGGTTTTCAACCACTGCGGGGCCTTCAATAAGTGGATGGACAGGGAGAATTTCTATCAAAGCGCCGGCTATCCGCCCGGGGCGTACAGGGATGAAAAAAGCCCGTACCACGACTATTTCAAATGGTACGACGACAACTGGCCGAACAACGACTGCTACGACTCCTGGTGGGGGCACGACAACCACCCGAAACTGTACTACGAGAAATCCCGGGCGCTTTACGACTATATGATAACCGTCGGCGCGAAATGGGTCTCGCCGCCGTTTAGCGCGGACGGCTGGCGGCTCGACGTGGCGGCGGACCTGGGCGCCTCCCCGGAGATGAACCACAGATTCTGGCGGGATTTCCGCAAGGCCGTCAAAAAAGCCAACCCGGAGGCCGTGATCATCGCCGAGCACTACGGCGACCCGGCCGCGTGGCTGGAGGGCGACCAATGGGACAGCGTGATGAACTACGATGCGTTCATGGAGCCGATCACCTGGTTCCTGACGGGCATGGAGAAGCACAGCGAGGCTTTCAGGGGGGAGATGCTCAGAAACGCCATGGCCTTCGAGGAGGCTATGCGCTTTCACATGTCGCGCATGGGCAGCCACGCGACCTATACGGCCATGAACGAGCTCAGCAACCACGACCACTCGCGCTTTTTGACCCGCACGAACATGACGCCGGGCCGGCTGCACACTTTGGGCGCGCGGGCCGCCGGGCAAAACGTGAACCCGGCCGTTATGATGGAGGCCGTGGTCTTTCAGATGACCTGGCCCGGCTGCCCGGCGATATACTATGGCGACGAGGCTGGGCTTTGCGGCTGGACCGACCCGGACAACCGCCGCCCGTTCCCCTGGGGCGCGGAGGACAAGACTTTGCTCCGCTTCCACAGGGACCTCATCCGCGTTAGGAAGCGCTTCCGGGCGTTCCGGACCGGCTCGCTCGAATACCTCTACACGAACTACGGAGTGCTGACCTACGGCCGCTGGGACGCGGACGAGCGGCTCGTCGTGGCGCTTAACAACAACCCGACGGCGGAGGTCCTGCGCATCCCCGTGTGGAAGATCGGCTGCTCCACGCGCGGTAAAATGGAGACGCTCATCTGCGCGTCGGGCGGGGGTTATGCTCTCGGCGGTGCGGACTATGAGATAAGCGACGGGCAGGTCACTTTAGAAATGCCGCCGTTTGGGGCGGCGCTGATGAAAGAGGAATTGTCATCCTGAGGCGAAACCGAAGAATCTTCCGATCCTTCGCCGCGCTCAGGATGACATTCCGTTTTACCGTTATAATGTGTTACAAGTCACATAATTGACATGATTAAAGGTCTGTTTCGTCTTCCGCGCACGTCTCGCCATGACATATCACGGCGCCGTATTTTACAGGCACGAACACGAGTATTTTCTGAGTTATCGTGAAATCAAAGGTGTCGTCGTCGTCGTCGTCGCGGCACTCGCAGCATTTGTTGCCCGGGCATACTTTTACGCCGCCTTCGCACTTAGCCTCGGCCTTGCCGACGCAGGCGCAGGGCTTTACGGATACGGGCACGTTGACGTCGAACGCCAGGCGGATTGTCTTGTCGCAGGCGTCGTCCTCTTCAACGCAGTTATTCCCGGAATTCATGTTTTCCGCGTTTTCGCAGCCGCCCTTGCAGCCCTCGTTGTCCATATCCCGGCTGTTTCCTCCGGTTCCGACGGCGTCGCCTTTGTTGCCGCCTTCGCCGTTATTGTATTCCTCCGTTGCTCTCCTGACGCCGGCGGGTTTCGATTTATCCGTCTTTTCAAAACTGTTCGGACTATAATTTTTAAGCATTCTCAAACCTCCTTTTCGTATAGATATTTTGGTATCATGCCGTTTTTCCTCTGAAAACGACTTGGCTAATATGTCTATTTGTACTATATATATTCATACAAAAAGTATGTGTGACAGCCTCTTTCAAGTTTTTGCAAAAAAAAACGTCACAATAAAGGCTTCCATAGAAGCCGTTATCGCAACGTTTTGGTTGTTCGCCGCGAGTATTCGTTTTTGACGCGGCCATGTCACGCTTTCGCGCCCGCGCTTTCGTATCAGCCCGCCGTTACTTTATCAGGCAGATGACCAGCGACAGCACGAGGAAAACGCCGCCGCCGATCTTGGTGTACTTGTAGAGGCGGCCCTCCATGGAGTTGCCCTTGTTCTTGTCCCAGTAGGTCTCCGCCGTGTTGGCCATGCCGGCGATGCTGCCCAGGCCGTCGGAACGCTTCTTCTGCAAAAGTATGCAGGCCATAAGCCCGACGCTGACCAAGGCGAAGATTATTTCCAGAACTATCACATACCAGCTCATACATACCCCTCCTTGCCGATGCTTGACTCTTGGCAAACTTTATTATACACAAAACGCGAAAAAATGCAACAGCGGAATCACGCAAAACCTATTTCAGCTGGAACCACGCCTGCAACCCGGGATATTCGGCCGCCTCGTCCAGTTCCTCCTCGATGCGCAGCAGTTGGTTATACTTGGCGACGCGGTCGGAGCGGGCCGG
>WQUN01000236.1 GCA_009782085.1 Bacillota bacterium | reverse complement strand
CTCAACGTTATGTTCTACGGCACCAAGGTGCCCGAATGGAACGACAACCACCAGAACATGGTCCAGACCGCCATCAAGCAGGCCACCGGGGTGACGCTGCAGTTCGACGACCCCGACGAGGATCAGTTCGCCGTTTACCTCAACAGCGGAACGCTTCCCGACATGCTGCGCCTGGAGCCGCAGAAATACGGCGAGGGCCTGGTGACGGGCGGAAAGCTCGTGGCTTTGGACGACATGCTCCCGACGCTCGGTCAGGATATGCTGAAATCCATTCCGGACACGCTTAAATACAGCGCGAAAAACTGGAGCTTCAACACGGGAAAGACCTTTTTTGTCCCGGTCAACGTCGGCCCGGACCTGATGGGCGCCGAAAACGACATGGGCGCCATAGTCCGCTGGGACTATTACAAAGAGCTCGGATACCCCGAGATCAAGGGCGTTGACGACTTCCTGAACGTACTCAAGCAGATGCAGACCGCGCACCCGAAGACCGAAGACGGCAAGACGGTCTACGGCGTGGGCCTTTTCAACGACATGGGCGGTTGGATCTACAACATGACCCAGTTCTTCTTCACGGGGATGGGCATCGCTGCCAACTCCTTCGCCGGCGCTAACAACGATTACTCCAAGTGCGTAACCGTTATGGACGATTCGCATCCGATGTGGTCGGCGGCTGAGTTCCTTTTCAAGGCGAACCAGATGGGCCTTCTCGACCCCGACGCGTTCACCATGACCTACGCGGACCTGGACGCCAAGATGACCAACGGGCAGATACTCTCCTCCAACCAGAACTGGACCGTCGGCAAGTTCAACGCGGCCCACGCCAACCTTACCGACGCCAGCGGCGCGTACGCCGGCGGCGACGGGAAGGGCTACATGTCCGTCCCGATCATCGGCGGGCGCGTCTGGCACGGCAACAACTCGCCGCTTGGCTGGGCGAACAAGTGCTTTTGCATCACGACCTCCTGTTCAAACCCCGAGGCCGCCATGCGCGTCCTGAACTATATGTGGTCTTACGACGGGACCCGCGTGATGTACTCCGGCCTGGAGGGGCAGACCTGGAATTACTCGAACAAAGTGCCGACGCTTACAGGCGACGCCTTGAACAATTATAAGGACCCGGCCTGGAAAGCCTCCACCGGCGTTTCCTACGACTACAACATAATCGGCCTGGCGCCGACCACGACCCACCCCGACGGCTACCCCGTCAGCCTTTTCAACAGCGCGCAGGTGATGTCGATGAACCTTTCCCCGCTGTTTAAGGATTTCGCCGACCATTACGGAGTGTCCTACCCCGGCGAATACTGGAGCAAGCTGGTGGCCGACGGCGTGATGAAGAACAATTCGGATCAGAACGCATATGTCAACGCATACCCGCGCGTCCTTACGGACGAGGAGAGCCTCGTGCTCACGAACCTGAACAACCTCCAGCTCCAATGGATGCCCAGGCTCGCCCTCGCCAAGGACCAGGCCGAGTTCGACAGCCTGAAGGAGCAGGCGAAGGGCGAATTCGACGCGGCGGGCGCGCAGAGCGATTATGATTCCTTCATGAAGTGGCTGGCGGCGGCTCAGGCCGACGCGGCGCAGTATACCAAATAATATCCGAACAAAAAACCAATCGTCATCGGCCCCCGCGACCGGAGATTTCCGGTAAGCGGGGGCTTTTTGCAAGGGTGGCTGCAAAGATCGTCGTTTCGATTTGAAATGAGCTGAAAACGAGCGCGAGACGACCAATGTTCAGGGGCGTTTCGTGCGAAGTTTGAGTTAAGGATTAAACAACACGACAAACGCATGAACATACAAATTGCACAACGAATGTAGGGCGCGCCGACCCCGGCGCGCCGAGCTTGAAACAATATTCATTGCAAATGGTGCCAATTGTGTGAAACGGCGCGCCGGGGTCGGCGCGCCCTACAACAATAAGGAAGTCTAATTTTATGCGGAAATACTTTCATGCGGTTATCGTGGAGTAAACAACGGGGTTTACGGTCGGGGATGGAACCCCGACCCTACAGTATCTTCGATTTTGCAGCTGCGGATCCGCCCCGCACCGCTTAACCTGTTGACACATAAAGTCCTCTTGACGAACCCGCGCCGAGTGATAAACTGGACCAGTAAAAGATACTAAAGACAGTTGATTTTATGGAGGGATACCATGGCATACGAGATCGAGGGTTTTCTGGATTGCGTCTGCGAGAGCGCCAGGCCACGCTTTCCGGCTTCGTCGGTTTTGTCCGGGGAAACGGACCACAAAACGTGGAGAGATTCGCTGAGAAACGCTCTGACGCGGGTTATAGGCGGTTTCCCGGCCGACCCGCCCGCGCTCGGCGTGAAGATAGTGAGGACTTCAAAGCCCGGCGGGGTCACGCGGCACTTCATAGAGTACCAAAGCCAGAACTGCCTGACCACGCCCGGATACTATCTCGTGCCCGACGAACCTCTGCCCGGGAACCCCGCCGTGGTGGCCGTAACAGGGCACGGTTACGGCGTGGACGATATCGTCGGCATCAGGCCGGACGGCGCCGACTACGGCGAAGGCGACGAGTTGAGCTATCAGAAGCGGTTCGGCCTGGCGCTCTGCCGGCGCGGCTTTCACGTCCTCGCGCCGGAAATGGCCGGTTTCGGGCACATGAGGCTCGCGGGCGACAAGGCCGCGCATCCCGATCAGACCAGCTGCCACCAGCTCTCCACGCGGCTTTTGATGGCCGGGAGCACCACGGCGGCCGTGCGCGTGTACCAGTGTATGCGGGCGATAGACGCGCTCACGGAGCTGAGAGGCGCGGACAAAAACCGCGTCGGGTGCATGGGCATATCGGGCGGCGGCCTGGTGACGGCCTTTCTGGCCGCGCTGGACGACCGCGTCAAGGCGTGCGTGGTCAGCGGTTACGCCTCCCGGTTCAGGACGAGCGTCCTGGCGGTTAAAGGCCACTGCGTGGACAATTTCTTTTTCGGCGCGCTGAACGTCTGCGAACTGCCGGACATACTCTCCGCCGTCGCGCCGCGGCCGATGCTCTGGGAGGCCGCCGAGGGCGACGACATATTCCCCATCGCGTCGGTGATGGACGCGGCCGGGGAGGTCGAAAAAATGTACGGCTTCCTGAAAGCGCCGGAGATGTTCGAGGTGGACGTGTTTACCGGCGGGCACCAGATTTCCGGGCGAAGGTCCTATGATTTTCTGGCGGAACACCTGTAA
>WQUN01000235.1 GCA_009782085.1 Bacillota bacterium | reverse complement strand
TGCGTTGTTATACGGGCGGCAGAACGCCGCCCCTACAGTCAAAACGGCGAATTATCAGGATTTTGTAGGGGCGGCGTTCTGCCGCCCGCCCGTATCAACATTATTTGAGGCTATAACCACTGTCATTCTGAGCCGTAGGCGAAGAATCTAAGATCCTTCGCTACGCTCAGGATGACAGCGGAATGTAGCATTCGGGTTTCCGTGGAAACTCACTTATGCATCGGAGGCGTCCCATGAATAATTTGGCATATGACGAGGAAATTTGGGAAGAAATGCTGGACGGCCGGACCGTGGCCATGTCGCCGCGCCCGGCTATAAATCATCTCGTGGTGTCGGGGAATATATACAGAATTTTCAGTAATTTTTTGGATGGGAAGAACTGCTCCGCTTTTGGCGACGGAGCGGACGTTTATCTGACGCCGAAAGACAGGGTCATCCCCGACGCCATAATCGTCTGCAACCGTGATATAATCAAAACCAACGGCATCCACGGCGCGCCGGACCTGATAGTGGAAGTCCTCTCTCCCACGGCCCAGAAATATGACCGCGGGTACAAGAAGAACCTCTACGAATAGTGCGGCGTCAGGGAATACTGGATCGTGGACGTTGAACGCCTCTCAATCGAAGTCAATCTGCTGAAAGACGGCGTTTATGAGCTCGACGAGGTTTACGCCATCTATCCCGACTACGTTATAGAAGCAATGACCGAGGAGCAGCGCGCCAATATCCCGCATGAGTTCAAAACCTCGCTCTTCCCTGATTTGACGATAGCCGTCCGGGATGTGTTCAAGGGCAGATTTTAGGTCATCAGAATAATTAAAACAGGAGATCAAAAATGTCCGCCCCCACAAAAGCGAAAGCCGCCTCAAAGCCGCGGCCGAAACCTCGGCAGCAATCGAGCCCAACCCCTCTGCCGAAACCTCGGCGGCAATCGAGCCCAACCCCGCAGCCGAACCAGCGCCCGGCCCCGCCGTCAAACCGGCGCCCGCGCCCAACCGCGCGCCCGGCGGGCAAACTTCCCCCGCGCAAAAGCCCCGGCCTCGCGGCGGCCTCCGCTTTCCGCGGTTTCGGCCCGGCGGACTGGCTGGTCGGCTGCGTCCTGTTTGCCGCGGCCGCGTTCATCCCGCTCGTCGTCAGATACGCCGAGCGGCCCGTCGGCCCGGATCAGGCCGGCGTGTTCAGCGGCGCCTCCACGATCGACATGTTCTCGTACTATAAAAGCGTTCTGATCCTCTGCGCGGCCGCGATATTGGCCGCCTGCGCGGTTTATCGCCTTATCGCGCTCCGCCCCCGCGCTTCGGCGCGCTTTTTCCTGACCCCGCTCCATATCGCCGCGGCGGTCTTTATCTTTTTCGCCTTGCTCTCCCTCGCCCTCTCCCCGTATAAATACACGGCGATACACGGCGTCAAGGAGCGCTTCGAGAGCGTGTTCGTCCTAATCGGCTACTTCGCGCTGTTCTTCGCGGCGCTCGCCTTCGCCAAAAGCCTTTTCAAGGTAAAATTCCTTTTATGGGCGGTCCTGATCTCCTGTTTCGCGGTCGGTTTGATAGGCTTCCTCCAGTTCGCCGGGCACGACCCGTTCAAAACCGAGCTCTTCCGGCGTCTCGTCCTGGGAAGCCTTTCCAAGACCGACGCCAAAATGACCTTCAACTTCACCAAGGTCTACTCCACCCTCTATAACCCGAACTGCGTCGGGGCCTACACCGCCCTGATGATGCCGCTTTGCGCCGCCGGCGCCTTCTTCGCCAAAAAGGACGTCCCGCTGCGCGCGGCCTTCGCCGTTGACGCGCTTTTGATGTTCGTCTGCTGGATCGGCTGCGGTTCCGCCGGCGGCTTCATGGGCGCCGCGGCGGCGCTTTTGGCGGTTTTGGTCACGTATGTCACGCTGCTGGCCACGCGCAGGCTGAAAATAAAGCCGAACCCCAAAATCCTCCCGGCCGCGGGGGCGATCCTCCTGGCGGCCGTCCTGGCCTGCGTCCTAGTGAAGCCGGTGAGAAACGGCCTGTCCCAGACGGCCGGCAAGCTCCTGGACATAAACTCCACCCAGAGCGCGAATTTCTTCCGGGACCTGGCCTTCGACGGCGGCACGGCGACCATATCCACGATCAACGGCGACGTGTCGCTCTCCTACGACGGCGCAAACAGCACCTTGGCCGTGACAGGCCCCGACGGCGGGCGCGCCGCTCCGTTAAAGGCCGTCACGGCGGAGGACACGGGCGTTGTCACCGCGAACTATTCCATAGACGGCTTCGGCGGCTTCCAGATACTGACCCAGAGCGGCGTTGTCATCTTCCGGATGAACGGGATCGACTTCCGCTTCGCCATCGACGCCTCTTTCGACATCGTCCCCGTCTCGAGCTCCTGGAAGACGCTGGACCCGAACACGCGCTACAGGGCCGTCGGCTTCGAAGGCAAGGAGCTTCTGGGCTCCGGAAGGGGCTTCATCTGGTCGCGGACGATCCCCCTGATGCTCGATCACCCGCTCGTCGGAAGCGGCGCGGACACGTTCATATTGGCTTTCCCCCAGGACGACATCATCGGAAAGACCCGTTACATGGGAAACCCGTACATCCTCGTCGACAAGGCGCACAACCTGTTCATGCTGACGGCCGTAAACACCGGCGGCCTGTCCATGCTGGCGCTGATCTTCATATTCGGCCTCTACGTCGTGACGGCCTTCGTCTCGATCCTCCGGGCGCGGCGCGAAAACGCTGGCGGGAGAGAGGACGCCGGGATATGGGGCCTTCGCCTGGCGATCATGGCGGGGGTCGTCGGCTACGCCGCGGCGTCGCTCTCCACGGACAGCACCGTGTCGGTCGCGCCGGTGTTCTGGATAGCGCTGGGGGTCGGGTTCGCGCTGAACAAGATAAGGGCGGAGTAGTATATCATCCCAAAATTAACTGCACATTGTCATTCTGAGGCGCAGCCGAAGAATCTTAGATCCTTCGCTTCGCTCAGGATGACAAACCGCCCAACTATTTTTGATATGCTGTAGTAGGCGATGAAAGCGGAACCGCTGAAATGATTCTTATAAATCTTAATTGCTTCTTTACTTTTTGGAATACTCCATGCAGGTCAGTCTAAATTCCGTATATTTGCATATTACAGCGGTGAATAATTGTAGGGCGGGGGCTCTGCTCCGTAAACCACAAATTAATTGTAGGGCGGGGGCTTGCCCCCGCCGGGAACGCCCGTATGACCGCATGGCGCGGC
>WQUN01000234.1 GCA_009782085.1 Bacillota bacterium | reverse complement strand
TGGAGGGCAGGATCGTCCCCACCGCCATGTTTTTGACCTTGCCTTCGCTGCTGATGGTGGTAGTCGCCAGCCTGAACCCTATCATCGACTCTTTTTTCATTTCCAATTACGCCGGTACGGGCGCGCTGGCGGCGATAAAATACATGGCCCAGATACAGAACGTTTTTGTCATGGGGGCCGGCGGCATCAGCGTCGCCGGCGCGGCGTTCATCGGGCAGCTGATTGGCGCGGGCGACAGGGAAAACTCAAAACGGGTCGGTTTGCAGTTTTTTACCCTTTGCGCGGCCTTCGGCGTGACGTTTATACCCATCATCATCCTGTCGGGATATTTTCTCGTATTCAGGCTGGAACCCGGCATCCGGGATATGGCCCACGTATACAACGTGATTTTCGCCTTCTCCTTGCCGCTGCAGCTTGTCCAGAACGCGTACAACGTGATAAAAAACTCCTCTGGGCATCCGGAGGGACCGTTTCTGCGCGAACTGATTTTGCTCCCGACCAAGCTCTTGTTTACCGCGGTCTTCGTGGTCTTCCTCCGAATGGGCACGGAGGGCGCGGCGCTGGCCACCGTATGCTCATACGGCTTGCTCTGCGTGTGGGTCGTCGCGGAACTCTTCGTCAAAAAGGGCGAGGAGCGGTTTTCCTACAAAGGCTTCCGGGTCGACGCGCGGTTGTTCCGCCGGATGATGAGAGTGGCCGTCCCCGCGATCATCCTGGGCTCCACAAAGAGCGCCGGCTTTTTTATTGTGAACCTGGAGCTCGTCAAATACGGCTCGGCGGCCATCGCGGGCAACGGCATCGGCTCCGACATAAACCAGCTGTTCATGAACCTGACCACCTGCGTGGGGCCGGCCATCACCACGATGGTCAGCCTGAACGTGGGCGCGGGGCAGCCGAAACGGGCCAAAAAATGTTCGGACGTCATCTGCCTGTGGGCCTCGGTGTTTTCCGTATTGCTGGCGGCCGTCTGCATATTGGCGATGCCCGCGATTTTGCCCCTTTATACGAGAGATCCGTTCGTGTACGGCATGGCCTATGACCTGGCGCTCATCTACGGCGTTTCCTATCCGTTTTATGCGCTGATTTTCAACCAGAGCGCCTCTTTTTCCGGGCTGGGCAAAACCACCACCACGCTGATCATACAGTCGCTCCGGGTGTGGGTGTTCCGCTTCGGCATTTTGTACCTGATGTACTGGCTGACGCCCCAAGTGGGCGTATATTCGGTGATATGGTCGTTCTCGCTGTGCAACGTCGCTGCCGCTGGGGTGAGCCATTTCTTCTATAAGAGGATCAATTGGGAAAAAAAGCTGATATAGCAGCTTCTCACCCCCATTGTTCCAAAACGCTCCCGATCTCTTCAGCGTCCTCCGTCGTGAAAATCAGCCTCAGAGAGGCGTATTTGCCCAGTTCCTTCCGCCGCCGCCAGTCACGCGGTTTTTCCGATACGGGCTTCGAACTCATGATCAGCGCGTCACACGTCCCGCACCTCGGGATAACCGGATACTCCGCGTTTTTCCTGTCGGTCAGGCGGAATCCCTTTCCCCCGAAAGCCAGCCCGCAGCTGAAGCCGCCCTCTCCCCGCTTCGCCGCGAAGTTCCCGACCGGGCATTGCCGCGTCGTCATCAACGGTATCCTCCCGTAGACGATCTTTTCAAGGCTGACGCCCTCCCAGGCGTCCCCGCCGGGGTCGAATTCGGGAGAAACGGTTATTGAATCGGTGTATACGGACAGAAAATCGGCCGCCTCGCGGTTCCACGCCGGGAGCGTGTAGTCGGCGATACAGCCGGCTCCGCGCCCGTTTTTCCCGCCGGATAAAGCGCTTCGCTTCCCGAGCGCGCGCAGCTGCCCCCATGTGCGGATCAGGAAGCCGTCGGCGTCGAGCGCGGCGAAATCCGAATCTTCGCCCGTCTCAGCCGCCGGCAGTGCGATATAAAACGCCGCGCCGGCCTCGAGGCAGGCACTCGCCGCGGCCGCGAGAACATCCTCCCGGCGCGCGTCTTTCCCCGTGGAATATGCCGGCCGGACGTCCGGAAGTTCCAGGATCAGCCTGCCGATTTTCAGCGGGCCGGACAAAACGGCCGGGATTTGTTCCGGCGAATAGACCTGCGCGGAATATTCCGGGCAAGCCGAACGGCGAGCGCTATTCGTACTGTTCGCATCGTTTCCGGCGTTCCCGCCTCCGGCCTGCTCCGCCGGGAGTTCCCGCGCGGAATATCCCGTGTAAATCGAACCGCTCGCGTCGTTTCCGGCGTTCCCGCCTATGGCCTGTGCCGCCGGGAGTTCCCGCGCCGGCGGGAAATCGTTTGGAACGCCCGCCTTTTGCCTGCCCGCGGCTAAAATCTCTCGCGTCAGGCGTTCCAGCGCCCGCCGGCGAAGGGCGTTTATCTCGGAAACCGGCAAAAACACGCCTCCAGCGTCGCTGAAGCGCTCCCAGACTATATTGAACGGTGTGCCGCCCGTTTTCGAGAGATTCCGCCTGACAGCGTCCGCCGCGGCGGCCTTGCCCGCCGCCTGAGCCGGTATCCCGGAGAACTCCTCTATGCTTATAACCTGATTTATGCGCGGAGAGCTGCCCCGTTGTTCATCCCCCGCGTTTCCGTATTTTAAGACAAGGCGCGCCGATTTCCCGGGCGCGGCCTCGAATTCCGCGCGCACCTCGGTCTTCCGCGTATCCGCGGCTATAAGCCGGTCGCAGTAATCCTCGAGCGCCTTGTCAAAGGTTTTGAAAACCCTGTCGCCCACCCGTACCGGCGCCCCCGGACCGGGACGCACAGTGAAAAACCCGCCCGCGCCGGCCTTTTCGGAGACGCCCGCGCCGGGGTGCGGCTCGTCCGCCGTCCATATCTCGACGCCGTCGCCGGGGACGACGTCCGCCGACGCCGCTATCCGCCAGCGTCCGTCCGGCAGGGCAGCCTCGGCCTTCCCGCACGGAAGCCCCGAATTCTTCGGGCTTTCCGCGCTCATCATATTGCGCCCGGCGTGATCGAAGAGGTATCCGGCCGTTGAGCCGCCGCCCCTGCAAAAAATCTGCTCCAGGCCCCGAAGCTCCCGGGTATCTATACCGGAGCGCGGAAAACATTTGCCGACGACGTGTACAGAGGAGGTTAATGTTTTCGCACTCCGGTATATCTCCGCGCCGTCGATGGCCCTGCGGTACAAGGAGGCCGTAAGCCCCGCGTAGCGCGCGTTACGCATCCGCCCCTCGATCTTCAGGGCTGTCACCGCGCCCGCGAGG
>WQUN01000233.1 GCA_009782085.1 Bacillota bacterium | reverse complement strand
CCCGGCCGCAACCGCGAGATCTACGGCGCGGGCGCGCCGCGCGATGCCGGCTGGGGGCGAGGCGCGCAGGCGGAGTCCGAGCCCCGCAGGAGCGGAAGCTCCGGCCGGTTTGAGGATTTCACAAGCGAGCTCGGCAGGAAATTCGACGCCATCGCGCGGGACATGGAGCCGAAAATCCAGAGGTTCACGGATCAAATGGCCGAGAAAACCGTCCAGTTAGCCGACAGGCTTTCCAAGTCCCTCTCCGCGGACGACGCATCGCGGGGCGCGCCCCGGACTTCCCCGGACGTTCCCCGCGCCTCGCAGTCGCCGGCGGCTTCCGCGGCCCCGTATGCTTCAGGAGCGGCTTCGGCCAACGAGAAACGCTATGAGCTGCAGGTTTCGCCCGGTTACAACGAGCTGAGCGTTTCAGGGATAAACGGCAACGTCCTGATACGCGGCTACAACGGCGACAAGATCACCGCCAAGGTGTTTTTCAAGGCGAAGCGCGGCGTTCCCGCCTCTTCGGAGGTAAATTTCATGCGGCTCGGCAGCAAATACTACCTGAACTACGACGAGGAGAACTACGAGAGGGTGGAGATCGACGCCTACGTCCCGGAAAGCATGTTCAACGTGGTGAACATCCGCGGCAGGAACGGGACCGTGGACATCTCCACGCTCCGCGCCGAGCGGATCGAGATAGAAAACGCGAACGGCCAGGTGAAGCTGAAAGAGCTGACGGCGGACGCGATAACCGCCGAATGCAGCAACGGCCCGCTGAGCCTGTCGCGCATTTTCGCCGAAAAGGCCGAGTTCGAGACGTACAACGGGCTGATCGACGCGCTTGACCTGGACGCGGCCGGCCTTAAAATGTCGAACACGAACGGCGGCGTCACCGTGAACATCTCGTCGCTGACGCGCTATGCGGACTATGTCTGGAACGTCGAGACCTCGAACGGCAAGCTGACCGCGAACCTTCCGACGATGCCCGACCTGGGCTATCATATACGGGCGCACAATACCCTCGGAAGCGTCAAGGTCGGCCTTACCGGGCTGACGTACACGGTCAACGAGGCTGACGCCGTCGAGGCCAAGTCATTAAAATACGATACATGCCCGAAAAAGGCGCGCCTGGCCTTCGAGACGTCCAACGGGCCGCTGACGCTGAATTGAGGTAAATATGAAAGAAGAGCGATTTGTCGAGAAAAACCGCGCCGCGTGGCTTCGCCTCGAGGAGTTCAACAGGGTTCTGGCCGGTCGCGGTCTCGCCTCTCTGGAAAAGGAGCGCATCAAAGAGTTCGCCGGGCTCTTCCGGCTCACCGGGCATCACCTGGCCTACGCGAACACCCATTTCAAGGGTAGCAGGACCGCGCTGTATCTTAACAAGCTCGTCGGGGCGGCGCACCATTACTTTTTCGTCCGGGAGCGGACCGGCCCGAGGGACGTGTGGAGCTACATTAAAAGCACATTCCCCGGCCAGGCGAAAAAATACAGGTTTTACTTCCTCGCGGCGTTCGGAACGCTGCTGCTGGGTTTTTTCGCCGCAATGACGCTGGTCTATCTCTACCCGGCCGGCGCGGCGCTCTTCCTTCCGGCGGAGTATCTTTCCGGCGGCGGCGGGTTTTTGGGTTCGTACTCCGTCGTCAGCGCCTTCGTCATGACCAACAACATCCGCGTCGCGGCCACGGCGTTCGCCCTCGGGATCCTGGCTGGCGTCGGCACGGCGGTGATCCTGTTCTGGAACGGGGCCGTGCTCGGCGCTCTGCTGGCGTATCTCTCCCTTGGGAGCGGCTTTGACGCGCTGGGCTTCTGGTCGCTGATATTGCCCCACGGCTGCCTTGAGCTGACCGCGATCTTCCTGAGCGGGGCGGCGGGGCTTTTGATCGGCCGCGGCCTGCTGATCCCGGGCGAGCGGACGCGCCGGGATTCGCTGGTGATCGCGACGAGGGAGGCGGCGGTCTTGCTGCCGGGGATAGCGGCGATGCTGGTGATAGCCGGGCTTATCGAGGGGTTCTTCACGCCGCTCGGTATCAGCCCCTGGTGGAAGCTGGCCCTGGCCGCGCTGACCATCGCGGGGATGCTGCTTTATTTCGGGGCGGTGAGGCTGCCAAAAAGGGCGGGGAAGGGGAGGAAGGCCGAAGGAAAGATGCGGATTATCGCATAGGAAATGAAACAGATGCAGGGGCGGCCTTTGGCCGCCTTCACCTTATAATACGAATTTCGGATAAAATACGGATAAATCTTAGGAACCCTATTGACAAAACATTCAACGCTATGTAGAATATTAATTGCCTACACATTGTAGAATATGTAGGGTAACAACTATCTATAAAGAGGTGATGCTTTTGAGCAGGCTTCAAAGAATGTCGGATTCTGAGAAGGAGGTCATGCGATTTGTCTGGGCGGCGGGAGGTTCCGTCTCTTCCGCAGAACTGCTCGGCAATTTGAAAACGATTGACAGGGAGTGGAAGCCGAACACGGTCTTAACTTTCCTGGCCCGCCTGATCGAAAAAGGCATATTGACTTCTGTGCGGCACGGACGCACAAACGAGTATATCCCTTTAATAACCGAAAATGAGTACAAGCAATTTGAAACGCGCGTTTTCCTCAATTCGGTGCATGAAGGGTCTGTAAAGAACCTGATAACGGCTCTGTACGAGGAAAACGGCTTGACGGCGGAGGAAATAAATGAACTGAAAATATGGTTTGCCAAAATGAGTGGTGAAAAATGACTGCCGTTTTCATAGCGGTTCTGTCGATGTCGGTGACGGGTACGCTGCATCTTATAATGCTGTCCCTTTTGCGCGCCGCGGCAAAGAGCGCCTTTAACTCAACTTGGTACTACTATATGTACATTTTGGCGATATTTTTTCTATTTGTGCCGATCGGATTCGCGGGAATAAGCGTCTTATCCGGCGTACACGGCGGGAACGGCCGCTGGCTCCCAAGTGTTTCGGCTGCGTTTGGCGATGCGATAGCTTTGAATGAACCGCCCGGTTTGTTTCTCATTATGTATGTCTGGCTGGCCGGCGCCGTTTCGTTTGTCGTTAGACACATAGTCCGGCTTATGCTCTTTAAGAGGAGGATCTTGAAGGTAAGCCGTTCAGTTAAAGATGAGATGAAATTATCGGCTCTCAATGATTCCGTGTCCAAAATGGGGATTAAGAGAAAGCTCTGTTAGGAACTGTCCAGAAATAAACTGATCAAATATTTTTTTGAAACGCCGTAGAAGCGTTCGTCGTTTCAAAAAAATGTGCATGTTATTTCTGGACAGTT